>JBIKWS010000170.1:0-7405 GCA_044356195.1 Cyanophyceae cyanobacterium | reverse complement strand
ACACGACGACGCCGGCGCTCGACTGGGTGGTGCGGGGTTGGCCGCCCTGCATCCATTCCACGCCGGTGGCGCAATCACCTGTGAGCAGGATGCGTCGGACTTCGCATCCGGTGGCCACCCGGAGCCTTGGGTGACCGGAGATGGAATCGAGGCAGTGCGCGGAACTCCGGCGGTTGCCCCCGGATTGGAAGAGGGCGAACGGCCCGCATGTCTCGGACGCATCGCCGGCAAGGAGGCTGACCCGGCGCAGGCCATCCTCCTCGCATGCCTGGAGGAAGGCGGCGGTGAAGGCGGACTCGTGGCGCGGCGGGCAGACCGGGAGCGAACAGCCGGGCAGGTTGCCTAGAGCCCGTGCGCGCGCCTGGGCAACGTCCAGGCTGCTCCAACCGGTGCAGCCGAGCGCCTGCCATTCGTCGAATTCGTCAGGGCTGCCCGGGGCGGCGACCATGGCGTTCACGGAGGATGTCCCGCCGACCACGCGCCCCATGGGGATGGGGATCGAACGTCCCCCGAGCCCGGCCTGGGGCACCGTGGCGTGCGGATGGGACCAGAACTGACGCAGGCGGAGTCCGGCCAGCGGGGCGGCGAGAAACCACCGGGGGTAGGACGGGCCGGCTTCGAGGAGCAGGACCCGGGCGTCGGTGGAGAGGACCAGACGCCGGGCCAGGACGGCTCCTGCGGTGCCAGCGCCGATGAGGATGAGGTCGGGCGAGAACGCGGACAAACTCATGCTCGCCTCCATCGCAGAAGTTCACGCGCAACCCCCATGGCCGTCATGAACTGCGCCACGGCCAATAGCGCGGCAAGCCTCGGAGCCTGGACCATCGAGTGACGTCGGAACGGATGAACCAGCAGCTTCAGGTACCACGTCACCCCGCAAAATCCGCGCCCGTCGCGCGAACCCTGCTGCCGATCCAGGGCATGGAATCTCGCGGCACCTGCCCCGTACCGGAAGTGTTGGCGACAGAATCCCTTCAAACCCATCCCATGGTAATGGTCCACGACCACTCCAGAGCACCATCGGATCCGTCCTCCGGATTGCCGCCAACGGAGACAGAAGTCCCGATCCTCCCCTCCCGCAGCGCGGTACCCGGCATCAAAACCGCCCATCGCCAGGAATGCCTCACGGGACACCAGCAGGTTGGCCGAAGCAACGAACCGCGCATCATCCGCCACGCCGTTGTCGACGCTGTGAAGGAAGTCCAGGAGCTCTTGCGTCGCCGTCGCGTAGGGGTTTGCGGCCAGCCCGTTGACCATGTGACCTGCCGACAGCACGGAGGGATCCGATGCGCACGCAGCGATCAGTCCCTCCAGCCATCCGTGGCGGGGAAGACAGTCGTCGTCCAGAAAGGCGATCCACGGAGTGGCGGATGCTTCGGCCCCAAGGTTGCGCGCAGCGGCAGCCCCAATGCCTCCGGTGCGGATCCGCCTCACACCGGGGAATCGCTCACAAACCCTGTCCGCCGTCCCCTGCGGATCGTCATCCACCACCACGACTTCCGCCCTGCCACGCCATTCGCTCAGCCCATTCAGGCATTTCCCCAGAGCGTCCTCGCGACACCGGGTCGGGATCACGATCGAGACGCCCCTGATGGTGCCCATTTCCAACCGGAATGGCCTCCCAGCGGGAGGCAGACTGGCTCTTGAACAATCAGCACTCATGGTCAGATCCCGACCTCCTTGTGGGTCGAATGTCCCTGCTGGCTGCTACCCCGCTCGAAAAGGAACCATTGGGGCAACTCCGACACGGTCCCCAATGCGCACATCGCCCTCCTTCACAACCAACGTCACTTCGAAGTCCGGCTTGTGCGGGTGCGGCGAGAAGGTCCCGACTCCGTCGTGGTAACGGTCACCCACCACCCCACGGGCGGGCACGAGTCGGGCCGCAGACTGCGCGACCATCGGCGACTGCGGCGACTCAGCGATCAGGATGCGGAGGACACGGGACATGGCGAGCGACATTCTGAAACGGGGCACATTTGGTTGGAAACAGCGATTCCGGTCTCAGCCCTTCGTGGATTCCACTCCCCCCGGTTCGGGTCTGGGCCGGATCAGCAACACCAGGACGATCGCGACAATGGCCACCGACGCGATGGCGGAGAACGTGACATTCAACGGAACCTTGGCGTCGCGAAGCTTCCCGAAACCCCAGTCGGCCAGACCACCGCAACTGATGCTCACCAGGTTCATGATCCCGTAGCCGGTGGCCCGCAACTCGGGCCGGACGATCTGGCAAAGGATCGGCATGTTGTTGCAGTCGAAGAAACCCCAACCCAATCCGAAGAGGCCCAGGAAAGCGATGGAGGTGAAAAGGGTGCCGGCGTTCCCCATGCCAAAGATGGCGGGCACGATGATGGCCATGCCGATCGCACTGACATAGATGCGCCCACGGAGGTTGGTTTGCAGCCATCGGTCCGAAAGCCACCCACCGATGACCGCCCCGAAGATTGCGGCAACCTGCCAGGAACTGGTCGCTGCCACGCCAGCCGGACCCTGCTTGATCTTGAACTCCTGCTTGAGGATGGCCGGCATCCAGTCGCGGACGATCCACCCCGCAAGGGCCGGCAGGGTGAAGTACAGGACCAGCAGCAGGAACGATCCATTGAACAACAACCCCGGCAAGGATCCGAAGAAGGAGTTTTTCCGCGCCGCTTCCGCCGAGGCCGACCGGACCGGCTCACGCAGGAGGAAGAACAACGGAAAGGCGTACAGCGCACCGACCATCCCGCACACCGTGAAGGCCGTCCGCCACCCCAGGGTCGGTCCATCGGCGATGTATCCACTGAAGCCACCCAGGATCACCCCCGCGTACACCGCCATCTGATGCATGCCGACAGCACGGGAACGCGTGGCACCAAAATGGTGATCGGCGATCAACGCCAGCGCGGCAGGGTAATAGAAGGCCTCGCTGATCCCCATCAATGAACGCGTCCAGAGGAGCGCCTCATACGTGGTGACGTGCCCGGTCACCCAGGTGACCACCGACCAGGCAAACAGGCTGCCGGCGATCGTGTACCGCCGACTGAAGCGGTCGGCAATCAACCCACCCAGCGGGCTCAGGATGGCGTAGACCCATTTGAACTGCCCCAGCATCCGTCCCCAGTTGGCATCCGATCCGATGGTGGTGATGTCAGCCATGACCGAGAACTTCATCGACGCCAGCATCTGCCGGTCGAGGTAGTTCAACAGCGCGACCGGCGCGAGCAGGGCGACGACGAGCCATGCGGTGCGCATGGCAGGCTGGGAGGCAGGGATCACCCCCGGATCCTCGCGCATAGCGCCGTGGAGCTTCAAACTTCAAACTCCCCCACGCCATCGAATCTTCACTTTTCGGCCAAGCCACGCCGTGGGACCCTGCACCCGATGAACCGCAGCGAAGTCGTCCAGCAGATCCTCGAAGTCTACCACCGCAATGGCCACCGCATGTACGGCGAGGCCATCACCGAATGCCAGCACGCCCTCCAGTGCGCCACGCTCGCCCAGCAGGAAGGCCAACCCGCCGATGTCATCGTCGCCAGCCTCCTTCACGACTTCGGCCACCTCCTCCATGACCTCGGCGAAGACATCGCCGACAAGGGCGTCGACACCCGCCACGAACACGTCGGAGCCAACCGCCTGTCCGCCTGGTTCCCGCCCGCCATCGTCGAACCCATCCGACTCCACGCCGCGTCGAAGCGGTACCTCTGCTTCCGCGAGGCCGGTTATTACGAGGACCTTTCCGACGCCTCCCGCAAGAGCCTCGCGCTGCAAGGTGGCCCGATGACGCCCGCCGAAGCCGCCGAGTTCGAGAAGCTCCCCCAGTTCCAGACCGCCGTCACCGTCCGCCGCTACGACGACCGCGGCAAGGACCCCGCCATGATCACCCCGCCCATCGAAGCCTTCGCCCCACTGATGGAATCCTTCGTCCGGACCGACGCGTAGTCTGGAAGTCGCCAGCTGCCAGATTCCAGTTCCTCGGAGGGTAGCTGACGAGGTAACGAGGCAGGCAAGGTGGGAGTTCCCAGATTCCAGTTTCCTACGCCGGAGGCGTTAAAGCAGATAGCCCGGGGTGCGAAGCAACCCCGGGGCAACCACGCGTGAAAGGACACCAACCCCGGCAGGGGTTGCAAAGAACGCGGCCCTTGGCACCTCCTTCCGGGTGCGTCTACGCCCGCCCAACCCACGTCGGCGCTCCCGCGCAGACCGGGGCTCTCGACTTCAATCTCCAAACTCCCTTCCCCCTCCGCCGGGTCAACTGGCAACTGGCGACTGGGAACTTCCTTCCCCCCCCTTCGGCGGCAGCAACCCGTACATCACGGGCGTCACCACCCGGCTCAGCACCAGCGAACTCACCAACCCTCCGATGATCACCCACGCGAGCGGCGAGTACATCGCCGATCCTGACGTCGCCAGCGGCAGCAGCGCGCCCACCGCCGTCAGCGTGGTCAGCACCACCGGCAGGAAGCGCACCTCGCCCGCGCGCTCGATGGCCTCCCGCAACGGCAGTCCCTCCTGACGCAACTGGTTGGTGAAATCCACGAGCAGGATGCTGTTCTTGATCTCGATCCCGATCAGCGCAATGAACCCGATGCTGGCCGTGAAGCTCAGCGAATAGCCCGTCGCCGCCAGCGCCACCAACCCGCCGACGACTCCCAGCGGGATCACACTCGCCACCACCACCGTCCCCCGGAAATCCCCGAACTCCAGCACCAGCACCGCAAGGATGCCGAACACCGCCAGGACCACCGCCGCGCCCAACCCGCCGAAACTTTCCTCGCGGCTTTCCACCTCGCCCCCGAGCCCGAACCGATACCCGGGCGGCCACCGCATGGCCTTGAGCTTGGCCACCACCGCCTGCGTCACCCGGTCCGTGTTCTGCCCAAGCCCCACCTGACTGGTCACGGTGACGGAACGTTCCCGGTCGTAGCGCTGGATCAACGGTGGCGCCGACTCCATCTCCAGCGTCGCCACCTCGCGCAACGGCACATGACGCCCGCTACCCGTCGGCACCCATACCGTTTCCCAGTGCTCCAGGTTCGCCCGATCCTTCCGTCCCAGCGACAGCACGACCCCGTACTCGTCGCCGTCCGATTCCCGGAACCGCGCCACCTCCAGGCCGGCGAAGGCCAGGCGCACCGCACGATCTACTTCCGCCTCCGCAATCCCGAGAAGCCCCGCCTTCGCCCGATCCAACCGCACGCGCACATCTGTCCGTGACACGCGCAGCGGGTTGTCGATCGACTCCGTTCCCGGCGTCGTCCGCAGCGCTTGTTCCACCTCTGCCGCGAGCTTCCGCAATTCCCCCAAATCCTCGCCGAAGACACGGATCGCAATCGGGGCCTCGATCGGCGGCCCGTTCTCGAACTCCTTCACCACGATCCGCGCCCCGGGAATCACCGCCAATCGACGCCGCAAGTCCTCCAGCACCCCCGGACTCCGCCGCGGATCCCACGCCTTCAACGCGCAGAACACGTCGCCGATGCGCGCCGATGATTCCTCCGGGATCTCGTTGTAGTAGATCTGCGGATTTCCCCGCCCAACGTTCGCGAACCACCAGTCCACACCCGGCGTCGCCTGCACCGCCCACTCCACCTGCCGCACGATCGCGTCCGTCGCCGCCACGGAATTGCCCTCGCCGCCGTAGATCCGGATCGCGAACTGCGGCGTGCCCGCTTTCGGAAACAGGCTGAACCCGATCACCGGAACCAGCGCCAGGCTCGCCAGCGACAACCCGCCCGTCAGCGCCAGCGTCCACCACGGATGCGCCATCGCCCGATGCAGGAACGGCCGGTACGTCGCGTGGATCAACCACTCCATCCATTGGAGCAACCGATTCCCCTCCGGAGCGACCGTGCCACCCAGAAACCGCCCCGCGAGGTACGGCACCACCGTCAGCGACACCACCAGCGACGCACCCACTGTGTACACCACCGCCAGGGGCAATCCCCGGATGAATTGGCCGGGTCCGCCCGGCAGCAACAGCAAGGGCAGGAAGGCGAACAGCAGCGTCGCTGTCGTGCCTGCCACCGCCACCGCGATCTGCTGCGTCCCCGCAATCGCCGCCTCCGTCGGCCCCAAACCTTGCCGCCGCAGGCGCGTGATGTTCTCCACCACCACGATGCTGTCATCCACCAGCAACCCCAGCGCGATCACCAGGCCCACGATCGAAAGCTGGTTCAACGAATGGCCCGACTGCATCAGCAGCATGAGTCCCAGCGAGAGCGACAGCGGGATGCTCAACATGACCAGGAAACTCGCCCGCAACCCCAGCGGCAGCACCGTCACCAGCACCAACCCGAACGCGATCAGGAAGTCGTGCTCCAACCGACCCAACCGCGCCTCCACGTTCTTCGCCTGATCAAACCCTTCCTCCAGCCGCATTCCCCCCGGCAACCGGCCCCGGAACTCCGCCAACCGCTCCTTCAACGCCCCCTGCAAGGCCAGTGTGTTCGCGCCCTTCTGCGGCATCGCGGTCACGAACACCGCACGCTCCCCGCGGAAGCGTCCGATGTGCTCCAATTCCTGATACCCCCACGCAATCGACGCCACGTCCCGCAACCGGATCACCGCTCCTGACCCGCCGCCCACCGGCGTCATGCCGACGTCTTCCAACGTCTCGTATCCACCCGTCGTCTTGATCGTGAAGCGTCGTCCGCCCATCTCCGCGCTCCCGCCCGCAATCGTCTGCGCGTCCCCACCCACGGCCGCCACCACCCGCGCCACGGGAATCCCGGCCTGCTCCAACCGCACCGGATCCAGCACCACCTGCACCTCCTTCTCCGGATACGCCCACCGCTCCGCCTTGCGCACCCCGGGCACCGACTCCATCCGCCGCACCAACCGATCCGCCTCATCCGCAAGATCCGCGTAACTCGCCGTTTCCGACACCAGCGCCACCTGCATCAAGGCCACGTTGATCGACTGGATCTTCTTCACTTCCAACCGGACCACGCCCGCCGGCAACCGGTCCCGCGTCTCGTTCATCTGCCGCAGCACGTCATCGTGCTTCCGGTCCGGATCCGTCCCGTACTCAAACTCCACCGTCACCACCACCACCCCGTCGCGGATCACCGTCTGGACCTTCTTCAGCGACTCCAACTCCTTCACCGCATCCTCGATCGGACGCGCCACCAACTGCTCCAGATCCTTCGGGTTCCATCCGGGACTCACCACGATCACGTTGTAGACCGGGATGCGCAGCGACGGATCTTCCGACCGCGGAATCTGGACGAAGCTCACCCATCCCAACACCACCACACACAGCGTCAGCACCAGCGTGAACGCCGGTCTTCGCACCCAGAATTCCACGAAGTTCATGCGATCACTCCGGTTGCGCGACACCCGCCACCCAGAGGTTCGTTCCTGCCACACGTACCCGCGCGCCATCCCTCAGGAACTCCGCTCCCTGCACCACCACCAGCATCTC
>JBIKWS010000169.1:0-7422 GCA_044356195.1 Cyanophyceae cyanobacterium | reverse complement strand
TCGAGCCGGAGTTCCGCGAGCATGGGCTCGGTGATCAGGCCCAAGCCCTGCGACCGGCCCGGGAGGGTTCCCACCATGGCCAACGCCGCCAGTACGATCAGTGTCCAGTGCGACCGGCTTGGACCCGATGCAGGACCGGCGGGGATTGGATTCATTTCCGGCTTCGGCTCAGAGGTACTTGGCGAGGATGGGCTGGAGATCGCGCACCGTCTTCGCCGGCCACACCCCGCGTTCGGTCATGATCGCACTGCGCAACGCCTCGTGGCACGGCCACTCCGGGGCCTCAGGAATCCGCGGGATGACGTCGGCGATGATCGCCTTGGCCGTGTCGACGTTGCGGCGGAGGTTCTCGATGACCATTTCCACCGTGACGTGCGCTTCGTCGGTCTTCCAGCAGTCGTAGTCCGTCACCATGGCCAACGTCGCGTAGGAGATCTCTGCTTCGCGGGCGCACTTCGCCTCGCCGAGATTCGTCATCCCGATCACATCGAAGCCGGCCTTGTGGTTCGCGATGGATTCCGCCCGGGTGCTGAAAGCCGGTCCTTCCATGTTCACGTAGGTGCCGCCGTCATGGGCCCGGGCCTTGGTGCGGCGCGCACTCTTGTAGAGAAGCCGGTGCAGCTTCTCGCAGATGGGGTCGGCAAACGCGATGTGCGCCACGATTCCCTTTCCAAAGAAGGTGTGTCCCAAGGATTGCTTGGTCCGGTCCAGGAACTGGTCGATCAGCACGACGTCGCAGGGCTTGTACCGCTTCTGCAGCGAGCCCACCGCGCTGACGCTGATGATCCAGTCCACCCCGAGCTTCTTCATCGCCCAGACGTTGGCGCGATGGTTCAGCTCGGACGGCAGGATGCGGTGACCACGGGCATGGCGCGGCAGGAACACCACCTCGCGTCCGGCCAGTTCACCGGTCAGCAGTTCGTCCGAGGGCTCCCCGAACGGGGTCTTCACGGAAACCCACTTCTGCTTCGAGAAGCCGTCGAGGTGATACAGGCCGGAACCGCCGATGATGCCAATGCGATGTGCGCTCACGTGCGCCGAGAATGCCAGAACCCGAACGGACGGCCAGTTTTGAGACGGAGTTCCCAGTTCTCAGAAGCCAGTTCCCAGAAACTTGCGCGGTCCGGCCCCCACAGGAACCCAATGCATGTCGTCCGGGCGTGAACCCTCCCGGCCAGGAAGCTGGGTCCGAGGCTGGCCCCCTGATTTGCATCCGGACGTCGCATATGCGACGTCCGGATGCAAAGACCGCCGAAACGACGATGGAACGGGCCGTCATTTGCAAACGCGTGTCGCATATGCGACGCGAAATTGCAAAAGCGTCATGGGTTTCGACGAAGCGGTGGCTTTCTGGAAAACTGGCAACTGGCGACTGGCATCCGGCAACTCCTCCTGTAGGCCGCGTGCCCTCACGCGGCGCATGGCATGAACCCCACGCCGGGTGGGGGCACCCGGCCTTCAACCCTCGAGCTCCTTCCCCTGGAATCGTTGGTAGAGGAAAGACGCGACGATCGCGACCACGGCCACCGCTGCGAACGCTCCGATACGGTGCAGCGATCCCAGACTCGCAAGGTCATGCAGGAACACCTTCACCAGCGTCAGCCCCAACAGTGCCAACCCGGCGTAGCGCGTGAACCGGTTGTGCGCCACGAAACCCGCCACCAGCAGGCCGAACGCGAACAGGGACCAACCCACCGAGTACGCCAGATCCCGGGCGAAGTTCCCGGTGAACTCCCACGTCAAGGTCGCGCCGGTGCCGAACACCGTCGCGATCTCCAGATTCAACAGGAGAAATCCCAGCGCGGTTCCGGCCGTCATCAGGAACGGCGGCACGCGTGATCCCATGACCACATCGCGCGGCGGTGCCAACAGATACGCCGCGACAAAGAGGCAGCCGATGACCGCCAGATACGTGTAGAGGATCCAGTTCCAGGCCGAGTCCGGCCGCGGAGCATTCCCGAACAACACCGGATGCGAGAACAACCGCACGCAGACGATCGTCAGCAGGCCGATGCCCGTCAGGCGAAGTCCCGGGTGCGGCAACCGATGGAACAAGGCGCACAGGGCCGCACCTTCCAGTGCCCACGCGATCGTCAGCCACTGATGCCGGAACTCGATCGGGAAGATCGCCGTGACGAGGAACAGGCAGGAGCCGCCCAGCCAGGCCAAGGCACTCAGGCGACCTGTCGCCTCCGGCGCATTCCGGCGTTGGACCCAGACAAACACCAGCGCCGTAGCCGCGAGGAAGGGCAACGGGAGCAGGCCGGGGAAAGCCGGGTCCCACGCCCTTCGGACCACCCAATGCAGGAGCAGCAACTGTACAGGACCGACCAGCGCACTCACTGCCCAGGCCGTGCGACCGGTGTCGAGCGCTGTCCGCAGGACCACCGGGTTCGCCAAGAACAGCAGGAACGACGCGCCAATCCACGCCACCGCGTGTACCGGCGATGAATCCCGCGGCGCGGTCGCAATCCAGATGGCCTGGACCAGGGCGTGACCGGCCAGGGCCAGATAGGGCAACGACGGAATCCGCTGCCAGCGGTGCAACACCAGCAGAACGCCTGACAATCCCAGCGACATGGCGAACACCGGCGATGGATTCGCCGGATTGAGTCGCCCGATCACCATCCAGAGCAGCGTGTACGGCAGGAGCGCCGACAGTGCCGGCATCCAGCGAAGCAGGTCGGGCTCGAATGCGGACGGGGTCCGTGTGGAACGGCGGATGAGCCACGTGGATGTCGCCACGAAGAACAGCACGAAGGCCCCGATCACGAACAGGCTCTCGGCCAGGTCCGTTGCTGCCAGCGTTGGCGTCCGCATCCACAGCGCTGCCGAACCCATGCTCAGCACCAGCACCGCCATGAGGCCCAGCAATCCTCCAGCCGTCAGGGCCACGCCCACCGCAATGGCGTCCAGCAACAGGATGAGGATCCAGAACTCGGGTCCCACCGGCAGCTCTCGGATCACAACCAGCAGCGCCAGCAGGATCGCCAGGGCCGGCGCGATCTGGTTCCAGCGCGACATCGGAGTCTTTTCCTGCGACCGGAAGCGTCGCCATGCCACCGGCGTTGCCGCGTGCATCAGGGCAAAGGCCAGCATCATTCCCAACCCCCACCACATCGTCCCCTGCGTCATGCGCGCCATCGTCCAGGCGCTCAGGATCAGGAAGGTCATGCTCCCGCCCAGGGGTTCAGCCCAGCGGGCGTCCGACCGGATCCAGGCAATCCAGCACAGTGCGGCCTCCGCCACGAACAGGGCCGGCACCCAAAGCCACGGCTGTGCCGAGACTCCGTCTTGGGATCCCGCCAGGAAGAAGGTCAGACCCAGCGTCACCACCGACGGCAGGACCGCCGCCAGCGTCAGGGCGCGGTTGGCCCAGCCAGCACGATGAGCCCATGACAACGCCGCCGTGAACAGCAGCGGAAACAGCGCGAGGTGCATCTGCGTGATGTCGATCTTGGTTGGCTGGAATGAGGTGCTGTACCAGCCCAACTGCATCACCACCGTGCCCACGGCCGCCAGAAGCGTCAGATGGTCCCAACGCCGCCGCCACGCCACGGCAATCAGCCCCACGTCCAGGACCGCGATGTAACTGAACAACGCCAGCGCCTGGTCTTGTCCCGAGGACACCAGCACGGGTGTCAGGAATCCGCCCAGCATCCCCAGCACCGCCACAACCTGGGTCTCGAAACTGACGGCCAATCCGAAGGCCAACGCCGTGATCAGCACCATCACCGCAAACGTCACCGGCGTCGTGAACATCGGGAATGCGTACAGCGATCGGCACGCGAACGTCACCGCATACAGGATGACAATGCCTGTCGCCCAGAGGGTGGTCGCCGTCTGTGGGTAGCGACGCCGGTTCATCACGGTGCCACCCACCAACAGGCCGATACCCAGGACCGCTCCCGCTACGGCCCGGACCCATGGAGGAAGCAGGTTGTGGTCGAAGGAGTACTTCAGCCCGAGCGCCGCCGCGAAGAACAACGCAAGCCCACCCAGCCACGCGAAGAGCTTCGCCCCGACGAATTGTTCCAGCCGAAGGTTCCGTGCGGTCGCGGTCTCGGCCGGTGCCTTGCCGATGTCAGGCGCAGGTGCGGTCGCTTCCGTGGCACGGTTCGGGTCCACCCTGTGCGGTGCTGTGATCTGCGGAGCCAGCGGCAATGGAGGCGGTGTTTGGCTCCCGTCGTATGCCGGTCTGGGCGGCGGCGCGATTGGCAAGGGTGGGGGCGTTCGCACCGCCGCTGCCGCAGTGTCGGGTGCCACCGCTTCCACCGGTGACGCCTCGGGCGGCTCCTGGCGGATGGATTCCATCGCCCGCAGCCGATGCAGTGCCTGGTCCAGCAGGTTGCGCAGGAAGTGCACCTCTCCCGAAAGCCGGCTGATCCGGCTCCAAAGGACGCCGAACAGTATCAACCAGAGGACGTCCAACCCGAACATGAACGCGGTCATGGCGGAAGCTTATCGTCAGTCCAAGGACACGAGTGAATCGATTCTCTCGCGATGGCAGGCGGCTTCAGTCGATGTTCGCCGGGCGGCGCATTTTCATCCTATCCCCGCATGGAACGGGGTGGCGACGTCCTCGTCGCCGTTCCAACCTCCGTCCAGAGATGAAGCAACTTGATCCAACCAGTGACGCCGCACGGGACCTCGCTTCCGGCCGGTTTGTCATCCGGACCATGGACGTCACCGACATGCGGCGTGTCCCGATTCCATGGATGCGCGATGCCGGATGGAATCCCGGCCTTAATGACGCAGAGACGTTTCTCACGGCGGACGCCAATGGCTTTCTGATCGGCGAGCTCGATGGGCAACCCATCGCCTGTGTGAGTGCTGTCCGTTATGACGACAACTTTGGTTTCATGGGCTGCTACATCGTCGACGCCGCCTTCCGAGGCCGCGGTTACGGAATGGCGGTTCACGAGGCGGGGCGAGGCCATCTGGCCGGGTGTGTTCAGGGGGGAGATGGCGTGCTCGAGAACGTGGCCAAGTACGAACGTATTGGTCGCGTGTTGGCCTACCGCAACACGCGCCGTGAAGCGATCAGGCCGGAGGGGTTGATCCGTGATTCAGGTGTGGTTCCGTTGGAGTCTGTGCCTTGGTCGGGTGTCCTGGATCTGGACCGTGAGTGCTTTCCAGCGGCGCGTGAGCGATTCCTGCGCGCATGGACAAGCCAGCCAGACGCTGTCTCGCTCGCCATCCCTGACCCCGCCGCCCCCAGGCGCGTTCTGGGTTACGGGGTGATCCGGCCATGCTTCGTGGGTTGGAAGATCGGTCCGCTGTTTGCCCGCGACGCCGAGGTTGCGGACATCCTCTTCAGGTCTTTGCTGGCGGGAATTCCTGCTGGCTCTGCTTTCTGGCTGGATGTCGCCGAACCCAACACCGCGGCCACCGCGATGGCCGATGCATTCGGGATGAAGGAGGTTTTCGCGACTGCGCGCATGTACACAGGAACCGCACCGGATGTGCGGCTCAACCAGGTGTTTGGTCTCACCACGTTCGAGTTGGGGTGAGCGGTTGTGCCGATGCTGCGTGAAGGACCGCGTGAAGGTGCGATTTGCAACGGGACGTCGCATATGCGACGTCCGGATGCAACTGGGCCGTCCGTCAAGGCAGTTCTGCCCGCAGTTCCTTCCGTGTCGCGTTGAGCCGCGGGATTCGTGCCGATGCTGCGGCTCAGGCTTGCGGCGTGGCATGCAACGGGTGTCCCATCTTCCCCGAATTCCACATGAAGACTCGATGGCTGGGTACAGGCGTCCTGGGTGCGTTCCTATTGTTGTTGCTGGTCGCGGCGGATCAACCGCGCTGGGAGGTCCTTTTCGACGGCTCGTCCACGGCAGCGTGGCGGTCGTTCAAGGGAAAGGATTTTCCGGCGAAGGGATGGGTCGTCGAGAACGGCACCCTTCACGTCCAGTCCAAGGGCGGCGGGGGCGACATCGTCACGCGCGAACAATACCGGGACTTCGAGCTGACCTTCGAATGGAAGGTGGCCCCCGGGGCCAACAGCGGCGTGATGTATCGCGTGAGCGAGGCCAAGGCCGCCTCCTACGAGACCGGACCGGAGTATCAGGTCCTCGACGATTCGAAGCACGGAGACGGGAAGAATCCGAAGACCAGCGCCTCGGCCCTGTACGCGCTCATCGCCGCCAACACTTCCAAGCAGGTTCGGCCTGTCGGGGAATGGAACGAGGGGCGGATTGTTGTCCAGGGAACGCGGATTGAGCATTGGCTGAACGGCAAGAAGGTGGTCGCATGCGATCTTGCCAGCCCGGAGGTCACCACGCTGATCGCCCAGTCGAAGTTCAATCAATGGCCCGGTTTCGCGAAGGAACCTGCCGGCCACATCTGTCTCCAGGAACACGGCGACGACGTCTGGTACCGGAACATCCGCATCCGCAAGCTCGCCACGCCTTGATTGTCCGTTCACCCAACGCTCCCTGATTCCATCCTGACCCATCCAATGAACTCCACCCTCCCCTGCCTCTGGCGTCATGGTTCCTGCGTCCTCGCGCTGGCTTCGATTCTTGGTTTCGGTTGCGCCAACGACTTGGGCTCCCGATCGCCGAATACCCTCAGCTCCCAGGAGGCGCGCTCTGGCTGGAAGTTGTTGTTTGATGGCACCTCCACGGCCGGTTGGCGTGGATTTGGGAAGCCCGCCTTTCCCGCGCAGGGATGGGAGGTTCGGGACGGTTGGCTGCACCACGTTCCCAAGGCCGGTGGGGGTGACATCATCACCACCGAGACCTTCACCGACTTTGAACTCACCTTCGACTGGCGCATCGCCACCGGCGGCAACAGCGGGGTGAAGTACCTCATCGACGAGAAGCGCGGTTCACCCGTCGGCCATGAGTATCAGGTGATCGACGACGCGGCCCATCCCGACGCGGCCCACGGACCCAAGCGTCAGACCGCCGCCCTGTACGATGCCCTTCCGCCGGTGGGCGCTCCGGTGAAGCCGCCGGGCGAGATCAACCAATCGAGGATCGTCGTGAAGGGCGCCGACGTGGAACACTGGCTGAATGGGAAACGCGTCGTGCAGTACACGCTGGGATCCCCGGAACTGCTCGCCGCCAAGGAGTCCAGCAAGTTTCGGAAGGAAGCCCGTTGGGGAACCAAGTTCCCCACGCCTATCCTCCTGCAGGATCACCAGGATGAGGTCTGGTACCGGAACATCCGGATCCGGCCGCTTTGATCCGCTAGACCGCGCCAGGCGAGGGCGCCCCGGCTCAGTACGGAGAAGCGTGGAGGCCGCGTGCCCTCACGCGGCAGTTTCGTGAATCCCTTTCGCGCGGCGCGTTCACGGAAAGTTTGCTGTCGCCCGGCTTGACCCCCCTCCCGCCCGGCCCATTGAATCCCCCAATGTCATCACAGCTGAAGAGAGCGGGGGTATTTGCGTCGATATGCTTTCTGGGGGTCAGCGGT
>JBIKWS010000168.1:0-7437 GCA_044356195.1 Cyanophyceae cyanobacterium | reverse complement strand
GCATCGCCGGGTTCGCGAGGTCCTCGGCATCGAATTGCGGCCGGAGGAGATCGAATGCCATCTGCAGGCGCTGGGCCTCAAGCTGGCCTCCCGGAAGCCGCGTCCGGTCGATGACACCGCGGAGCCTGAACCGGTGACCTTCCAGATCCCGACCTTCCGCGTGGATCTCAAGCGCGAGGTCGACCTGATCGAGGAAGTGGCGCGGTTGCACGGGGTGGACCGCATCCCATCCACGACGCCGCGCGGTGCGCTGGGCCAGCATCCCTACGATGCCGTGTACGACGTCCTGATGGAGGTGCGTCGGTTGCTTGTCGGCATGGGATTGTACGAGGCCCAGGGGCAGACCCTGGTCAACGACGCTGCGGCACGTCTGGTCACGCCCGCGATCGTGGCGCTGGCGAACCCGCTCAGCAGCGACATGAACGTCCTGCGCCCGTCACTGCTTCCCGGTTTGCTCGACACGCTCCGGCACAACCTCTCGCGTCGGAGTGGCGATGTGCAGCTCTTTGAACTCGGTCGGGTGTTCCTTCCGACGGATGCGGGTCCCAAGGAAGGCTGGCGGCTCGCCATTGCACTGACGGGAGCCCGTTCCCCGGGGTTCTGGAGCGGAGCCGATCGCGATGCGAAGTGTGATGCCTTCGACCTGAAGGGCATCCTGGAGGAATTCCTGGAATCCTTCGGCCTTCGGGGCGTGGGATACGTCCGTCGCTCTGAGCCCTCGCCGCTGTTCGTCGAGTCCGCGTCGATCGCGCTCGGCGGGAAGCTGGAACTTGGCCAGATGGGGCAGCTGCAGCCCTCGCTCGGCAAGCGTTACGACCTGCGCGACCCCGTCCTGCTGGCCGAACTCAATCTCGACCTGTTGCTGGCGAAGCGGAATGGCGTGCGCTCGTTCAAGCCGCTGCCGGCGTTCCCGTCCACGGCGCGCGATGTCGCCATGATCGTCCCCGAGTCGACGACGCATGAGGCCGTCCTGGCCGTGGTGAAGCAGGCAAAGGCGGCGAATCTGGAATCGGTGGATCTGTTCGATGTGTTCCGCGGTCGGCACGTTCCAGAGGGCCACAAGAGCATGGCCTACTCGTTCACATACCGAGCAGCGGATCGCACGTTGAAGGAAGACGAAGTCAACGCGGCGCACCAGCGCATCGTCGACGCCTTCAAGGCCAGCTTGAAGGCCGTTTTCCGGGAATAGAAATCCCAAGGGTTGGCCGGCGAGGGCCAATTCGCGGCTGGCGTGGGCGGGGGAACGGGGGAGGATGGCGACATCACTCCATGAAGATGACCTCGCTCAAGAAGGTGTTCTATCCCTCGGACTTCCTCGGGGAGGAGGAAGCGGCGTTCGAGCATGCGCTGAAGCTGGCACTCGCCGCGCGTGGCGAACTGTCCCTCATGCACGTCGATGCGCATGACGAGGAGTTCGACTGGTCCCTGTTTCCGAGCGTGCGCGTGGTGCTCGAACGCTGGGGCTTGCTTCCTCCGGGTTCACACCACAGCGACGTCACCGCTGCGGGATTGGAGGTGGTCAAGGTGCATCGGCGCGCTCCGGGCGTTGCCGACGCCATCCACGACCATATCGCGAGCAATCTCCCGGACCTTGTCGTTCTCTCCACCCACCAGCGCAGCGGACTGGGTCGATGGCTGCATCGGGCTTTGGCGGAGCCCATCGCCCGAACCGCGCCCGCGCCAACCCTCTTTGTGCCGCGTCGGATTCATGGGTTCGTGAACCCGAGAACGGGCGAGGCACGGTTGGCCAACATCCTCATCCCGGTGGATCGCGAGCCGCATCCGCAACCCGCGATCGATGCGGCGGCGATGGTGGCACGCACGCTGGGTGTGACGGATCTCCACTTCATCTTCCTCCACGCCGGACCGGAATCAAATGTGCCCGCGTTCACGGTTCCGCCCGAACCGGGCTGGACCAGTGAGGTGGAAACGTGGGAAGGCGACCCCGTGGATCACATCCTGGCGTCGGCGGAGACCAACGAGGCGGATCTGATCGTCATGGCCAAGCGCGGCCAGCGCACGGTGCTGGACGCCTTGCGCGGCAGTACCACGGAGCGGGTGGTCCGGGGAGCCCGCTGTCCGGTATTGGTTGTTCCCGTGCGGGATCACCGGTCGGAATCCTGAGCCGCATGCCTGCGGACAACGGCGCTCAGACCGTGTCCGGAATGGCGTGGAGTGCGCGATCGGCGCGGGTTTCGACCCAGCGGGCAAACAGCCAGAGCAGGTCGGAGAGCCGGTTGAGGAAAATCAGGATCTCGGGGTTGGGTGGTTCGCCGGCATCGTGCAGGGCGTGGATGCGGCGTTCGGCCCGGCGGCAGGTCGTGCGGGCGACGTCCAGGGCCGCGGCATCGAGGGTTCCGCCCGGGGTGGCCCATCCCTTGTACGACACGCCCTCCTTCTCGATCCGCGCAACGATGACATCGAGCCGGGTACCGAACTCCGGTCCCACGATGACGAACCCGTCCTTCCGGTAACGCTCGAGGTCGTCCGGATGCGTGGCCAGTTCGCCCATGACGAGCACGAGATCCTTCTGGATGGCGAGGATCGATTCGCGCACGAAGTCGTGGGTGGCGGTAGCGCGTGCCATGCCCAGCGCGGCATTCAGTTCGTCCACGCTTCCGTAGGCCTCGACGCGGCCGTGGGACTTCGGGACGCGGCGGTTGTACATGAGGCCGGTGGTGCCGCCGTCGCCAGTGCGTGTGACAATGCTCATTCGAAGGATCGTAATGTGGTTGGCCGGAAGGGGGCGACGTGGAAAGTCCGGAGATCCACGAGGAATCTCCACGGCACGCACCGGCAACCGGAGATGAGGATGTGTAACCTCAAACGCAGGACCGCCAACTGGAATGTTGGGGGAATGGGAACGTGGTCTGGGCGCCGGGTGAGGGCACCCGGCCTTCACTCAGGATCTGGAAACTGGGATCTGGCGACTGGTAATCCCGCCTACAGCGTCCGTTCGACCAACCGCTTGTAGGCGAGGACGCCGTCCGCGATCGATCGTGCCAGGGCGGCGCGGCCTTCGGTGGAGTAGATGGTCGAGGCGTCGTGGGTGTTGGTCATGTAGCCGCCTTCGATCAGGATGCCGGGCATGTCGAGCAGGGTGAGTTCCTTGAACCGGGCGCGGCGCAGTCCGCGGTCTCCGAGATCCGTGCCCTGCACAATGGCGCGGTGCACCTGATGTCCCAGGACGATGTTATCGCGGTCGTAGCGGTTTCCCGGGTGCCACCCGCCGCCGTGGTTTCCGGTGTCGTTGGTGGAACTCGCTCCGGCCGGGGTCAGGCAGTAGGTCTCGACGCCGCCGACATCGGCGGATCCGGGGCCGTCGAAGGCGTTGAAATGGACGCTGAGGTAAAGGTCCGCCTTGGCCTTTCCGGCGGCGGCGGGGCGGTCTTCCAGTTCGATGAACTTGTCCGTGGTTCGGACCATGATCACCCGCAGGCCTGCGCGTTCGAGGCGGCGTCGGATCTCACCGGCGACCAGGAGCGTGTAGTACTTCTCCTGGCGTTTGCCCTCGATGTTGCCCGGATCCTTGCCGCCGTGGCCGGCATTCAGGGCGACGGTGCGGATGGGGCGGGTCGCCGGGCGTCGGGGTGGTTGGACCAGTGGGGCGAGGACGGTTTCGATGTCGCGATTGGAGATCTGGAAACCATCGCCGGCCTTGCGGATGGGGAGGGTGAGTCGGACGTCGGTATCATCGAAGAGGACTTTTTTGGAACTCGCCTTGAAGACGATCTCGTAAGCCTTGTTCGAGAGTCGGAGTTCGTTGCTGCCGCCCGTGGACTTGGCCGCGAAACCCTTCGAACGTCCCCAAGCGACGAGGTCGGTGTAGCGCGACTCGTTGCCTGCGGCGGGGCGGATGGCACGCCGGGTCGCCGGTGCCGCCGGCAGGAAGGCCTGCAATCCCAACACCAGACACAAGGCGAGGAAGAGTCGTGACACGGGTGGAGACAGTGGAGGTCGGGGGAGGGAGTTTGAAGTTTGAAGATTGAGTTCCCAGAGGTCAGTTGCCAGATCCCCAATTGAAGGCCGGGTGCCCTCACCCGGCGATGGTCAGGATCCGCCGCGTGAGGGCACGACTTCAAACTTGAAACTGAACTCTTGAAACTCGTCCCCCCCTTACCGACTGGAATGCCACTCGGGACGGCCGTAGCGGGACTCGATCAGCGTGGGGATCCGCGCGTGGACGTCGTCGGGCAGGGTGTGGTCCAGCGTGTCCCAAACATCCTTCAGCGCCGCCTGGATCCGGGCGGGATCGATGTTCGTGTTCGTGACGAATTCCAGGTGATCGCGAGAGGACCGGTAGCCCGGTTGGGCGGACGGGAACGCCAGCCACTGGGCGATGCAGGGCAGGTCGAAGTGATGGAGGAAGGTTCCGTGGAAGAGCAGGGCGGTGCGCTTCCGCCGTTGTGCGTTGCCCGAGAACTTGCGTCCGTCGACGGCGAGATCGGTGTGGCCTTCCACGGTGACCACGCCGGGCAACAGGGTGGCGAGGGCGCGACGCTGACGCTCCATGATCCAGCGGTTGGCGCCGGTGATCGATTCCAGCTCGGGATCCGCGGCGATCGGAAGGGCGAGCCCGTAATTCAGGCAACCCCGACCCTGCACCACGGTTCCACCCCCGCTGCATCTGCGGAAGATGGGGATGCCGTCGCGTTGGCAGGCCTCGACATGAACCTCGCGGGCGATGGACTGGCCGTATCCGACGACCACCCACGGATGTTCGGATTCCCAGAACCACAGCAGCCCCGGACCCCCGTGCTCCTCGACATGGTCGAGCGCGGCTTCGTCGAGGGCGAGGAGTTGGGCCGGGGTGTTCAAGCCGCGGGTGTTTCAACCAGTCGGAGGTCGGCGACGCATTCGACATGCTGGGTCTGCGGGAACATGTCGATCGGCTGGACGGCGTGGAGTCGGTACCGGTCGTCCGCGCACAGGATCTTGAGGTCGCGGGCGAGCGTGGCCGGGTGGCAACTGACGTAAAGGATCTGGCGCGGTCCGGTCTCGCGCAGGATGGCCAGGCTGGGCGGACGGCAACCGACGCGCGGCGGATCGAGCAGCACGGTCGTGAGCGCCGGGTTCAGTCGGCGCAGCAGCGACGGCAGCAGCAGGTCGGTATCGCCGGAGACGAACTCCCCGTTGGTCACGCCGTGGGTGGTGGCGTTCTTGCGCGCGGCGCGGATCGCCGGGGCGTCCAGTTCAACGCCCAGGAAGGATTCCACCTCACGGGCGAGCTCGATCCCGAAGAACCCGACGCCGCAGTAGGCATCAATGAGATGGCGGGAACCAGCGCTGCGCAGCGCGTTGCGGGCGGCGTCGAGGAGTGCGGGAAGCGCGAAGAAATTGTTCTGGAAGAAGGAGTGTTCCGGGACTTCCCAACCTTCGGGTGGAATGCGCAGCGTGGTCTTCAGTCCGCCCTTCGGCGGCGGGTTCTTCCGCCATTGGGTGATGGCTTCGTTGAGCGCCGGTTCCGCAATCGCGCACGACTCGATGTCGCACACGAGACCGCAGTCCTGTCGCATGAACCCGAGGTCGAGCTTCAGCGCCGGGCGGTTCCACTGCGATCGGACCAGGATCCGGTTGCGGTAGCCGTAGGGTTCGGGGCAGGGGGCGACGGGCAGGACCAGTGAGGGATCAAATCCTCCGACGCGCTGGAACAGGTCGCCGATCTGCTTGTGCTTCCAGCGGAGTTGGGCGGCGTACTCAATGTGCTGGTATTGGCACCCGCCGCATTCGCCGTAGTACGTACAGCGGGGTTCGACACGCTCCGGCGCGCGCGTCTGGATGCGGATGATGACTGCGCGGGCAAAGCGCTTGTGGATCTCGGTGATCTTCACCTCGAGCACATCGCCCGGACAGGCGTACGGGACGAAGACCACGAACTCGCCCACGCGACCCACGCCTTCGCCTCCAAAGGCCAGATCATGGATGGTGAGCGTGACGCGATCGCCCTGCGTGAAGGGAGCGACGGGCAAGGGAGGATACTCCGGAGTGGATGTCATCGGAAAATCAGGTCGGGCGGAGCGTGGTCAGCGTTTCTCACTGGGCTTGCGCTGGGCGAGGGCGTGGGGGCCCACCCAGCGGGTGTTGTACTCGGCGTGGAGCTTGTCCGAGGCAAACGGCGGGCGCGGTTGGACGCCGTGCTTCTGGTCGTCCATGCCGGTCCATGGGAGCGGTTCAATGGTGGTTCCGGCGGCGACGTGGTAATCGGCGTCCTTGTCCCAACCCACCGACCAGAAGAAGAAGGTCCGGGTGGTACCGGCGGGCGCAGCGGGCTGGGCAGCGGCATCGAATTCGAGCGTGAGTTCGTCGCCGGCCGCCACGATGGCCAGGCCCTGGTCGCGTTCCGCGATCAGTTCGCGGACGTCGCCGGTGCGGGTGGCCCAACCGGAAGGCGTGTAGCGCCAGTTCGGTTGCGGTAGGAGTTGTTCGTAGAGCGGCGTCAGCGGTTCGGTCCAGGAAAGGTCGGCGAACACCGAATACCCGCGCGGGTGCAGGTCGGCGCGGACGGGCAATTGCCGGAACTCCTGGATCGATGATGGATCCGCCGGACGCAAGAGCGCGATGCGGTCCCAGTGGATCTCGAAGGATTGCGTGAGACGGAGGCGTCGGACCCCGGCCGGGAGGATGCCGGTGAGGTCGGCCAGGATCGTCTTCGTCTTGCCCGCGGGCGCACCCACCGTCACGTCGAGTTTCTGCCAGGAGCCATCGGCGACCTCGGCTTCGAGGACGGGAAACGGAAAGCCGAAATCCGAACGGTGCGATGCGGCGATGTTCGCCATGCCACCGCCGAAGCGGAGCCATCCGTCGAGGAGAAGGACGAGCGGTTCGTGGATGGGAATCGTGCCGAAGTCGAGGATCACGCCGTGGGGTTCGGCGAGGCCGCGATAGGATTCACCGTGGGGCTTAGGGGGAGATACACGCAGTCGGTCGGTGGCTTGGAGGAGCGGGGTCACATCCGAACCTTCGAGGGTGGACGCGGCGCGCAGCGGGATCGGTTGGTGGAGCGCGACGAGCCGATGCTCGGGGAACGGTCGGCCGGGCATCAGCTTGCTGGTCGGGTGCACCTCCACGCCGGGCGGATGATCGACAACCACCAGACGCGCGGCGTCGAGGTAGAGGATCTCGCGGAGTTCTTCGGTCACCTGCAACACGTGACGGCCATCGCGCGCCGGGAATTGAGCGGCGGTTCCGATCCGGACGAGTTCCTCGGCATCGGCCTCGATGTAGCGTCCGGGGGCGACCGGCAATCCGACCGGCGCTGCGCCGAGAAGGTCCGTGATGAATCGGAACCGGGTGCCGTCCCAGGCGTACAGGTAGGGACAGGATCCGCCGGGCACGGTGAGTTCGATGAGGTTCAGGACGACCTTGGGTTCGACGGCCACGTCGATGGAGGGCAGTTGCGTGTCGAACCAGCGGACCGTGACGGAGTCGAGTTGGGTG
>JBIKWS010000167.1:0-7439 GCA_044356195.1 Cyanophyceae cyanobacterium | reverse complement strand
CCGCGTTTGTGCGAAGGGCGATGGGCTGCGACACAACGGCCGCCGGGGCCACCCCGTTCGTGCTGCCCCGACGGTATCCCGCCAGATCCAAGGTCACGTACAGGTAGCCGATCTCCCGCAACCGTCCCGACACCTCCGAATGCTGATGGCCACCGAAGAACCGGGCCAACTCCTCAATGCCCAACTCCACCCGGGCCAGCGCACCCGTCCCGGTCTGATGATGCCGCACCCGCACATCATGGTAACCGAGGCCCCGCAGGTAATGCTCTGCTTCCTCGATCATCCGCAACTTCTCCGGCGTGACCGATTCGCCCGTCGGAATGCGCGAACTCAGGCAGGCCATCTGGGGCTTGTCCGCCGTGGGCAGGCCCAATCGAGCGCTCAGCGCCCGGATCTCGTCCTTGGTCAGCCCCGCTTCCTTCAACGGAGCCCGGACAGCAAACTCTGCCGCCGCCTTCGCTCCCGGCCGATGATCCCCGACATCGCTGGCGTTCTCTCCGTACGCCAGAACCGCGAATCCCTCGGCCCGCGCCAACGGCTCCAGTTCGGTGAACAGGGCGTGCTTGCAGAAGTAACAGCGGTTCGTCGGGTTCGCGAGATAGGCCGGATTGTCGAACTCCGCCGTGTTCACCACCCGCACCGGAAATCCGAACTGCTGCCCCAACTCCAACGCCTCGGCCAGTTCCCGACGTGGCAAGGAAGGCGAATCCGCAATCGCCGCCAGCGAACGTGCTCCCAGGACCTCGAACGCCACCTTCGCGAGGAACACCGAATCCACCCCTCCCGAATACGCCACCAGGCAAGAGCCGTAGCTCCCGAGCAACTCCCGCAACCGCGCGTACTTGGCGTCCAACATCGCCCCGACCCTAGGCAACCCACCCCCGGGTGTCCACGGGCCACGTGCCCTCACTTCCGGTGCCATGTGCGCGCCATATCCGACGAAGTCGCAATGCCCGTGTCCGTGAACGCCACCGCCCCCACGAACTGCAACGGCCGCCTATCTCCCCGATCCAGCCGGTAGACCAGCGCCAACCTCATGTAGAAATCGTGTGGATCCGTCGCAGCACTGGCCACGGGAGCCAAGGGAGCCTGCAGCAACTCCGCGTTCGCCCCCACCAACGAACACCGGCTTCCGATCCCGAACACCACAAACGACTCGTTGGCCGTCCCCTTCCTCGTCCCCTGTCCGAACAACATGTCGGGATCAATCCGAGACGTATCCAGAATCGCCACGTCATCGGCCGCAAATCCACCCGCATTCACATCCAGTGCCTTGGTCGCCGACATCGGCTGCCACGTTACTGCCTGACCATCCGGGGCTGCGTGCATCCACGCCGTCGTGATCCCGAATCCCCGCAGCACCACCCGATCCGCATTGTCCAGATCCTTGGGTCGAAGCTGTCGTCTGGAGGCCGCCGGGATGCCCGCATAAATCGTGTACGGGGCCCCGATCAGCGAATCATAGCCATCGGGAAACCTTCCATGCCGCGTCCGATGCCGGTCCACCGCCTTCACCACTTCCATCAACGAGGCCCCACCGATGGCCCCAGCCGATTTCCGCACCATCCCGGAACCGTACGAGGAAACCATCCCGGCGATGGCACAAAGGATGGCGATGACGACGACCAACTCGATCAATGTGAGGCCGCCCTGATGAAAGACCCGGGCGGCCCCATGCCGCCCGGGTGATGTGTTCGATTGCATGGGTTGCCTTCTGCTACGCCGGCAACCCCTGAAAGGTTACTGCTCTGCCGAAAAAATCTTTCGGCTCACGACGCGAGGCGGGTCAGCAGGAATTTCTCCAGCTTGATCGCGTCCGCCGCGAACAACCGGATGCCCTCCGAAAGCTTCTCCGTCGCCATGGCATCCTCGTTGTGCATCCAACGGAAGGTTCGCTCGTCCATCACCACCCGTTCCAGAGTGGCCGCGCTGGCCGCGCCGGCGTCCAACCGCTTCGGAACCGTCCCCGTGTTCGAGTCCAGGTCCTCCAACAACTGCGGGCTGATGGTCAGCAGGTCGCAGCCGGCCAGCTCCAGGATCTGGTCCCGGTTGCGGAACGAGGCCCCCATCACTTCCGTCGCATACCCGTACTTCTTGTAGTACGTGAAGATCCGGGTGACCGACTGCACCCCTGGATCTTCCGCCGGCGCGTAGGACGCCACGCCCGTCGACTTCTTGTACCAATCCAGGATGCGGCCCACGAACGGCGAGATCAGCTGGACCCCGGCTTCCGCACAGGCCACCGCCTGCGCGAACGAAAAGAGCAACGTCAGGTTGCACCGGATTCCGTACTGCCGCAGGTGTCGCGCCGCTTCGATGCCTTCCCACGTGGAAGCCAGCTTGATCAGGACCCGCTCCCGCGGAATCCCCGCTGCCTCGTAGAGCGCGATCAGGCCGAGTGCCTTCTCGACACTGGCCCGCGTGTCGAAACTCAGCCGGGCATCCACCTCCGTCGACACCCGGTTCGGAACGATCTTCAGGATCTCCAGTCCGAAGGCGACCGCCAACCGGTCCATCGCCGCAGAGAGTGCCGCTGCCGGGGTCGCCGCGCCCTGTCGGGCCTCCGAGACCACCCGGTCCACCACTGCGGCGTACTCCGGCATGGTCGCCGCCTTCAGGAGGAGGCTTGGGTTGGTGGTCGCATCCCGGGGTTGGTATTTGCGCATCGCCGCAAAGTCACCCGTGTCCGCCACCACAATCGAATGCTGCTTCAGGCCTGTCAGAAGTGTGCTCATGTGAGTCAAAGTCCGTTGTCGTCTGCGCTCCAAGCTAGCCACGCCACGCACTTCGCCCAACCAAATCTCGGGTAAGCCGGGGGGGTTGCCGCACCCTGAACCCGGTGGCACCTTCGCCAGCCATGTCGTTCCGAGATCCACTGCTGTTCCTCCGGTTGCCCAGGATGATCATGGTGATTTCGATCCTCCTGCTCGCACGAGGGTCCGCCATCGCCAGCGAGACCCCGGATGCCGAAACCATCATCCAACGGTTCATCGCCCGCGCCAAGGCAGCCGCCGAGGTCGAAGCCCGCCAGATGATCAGTTACCAGCGCCGCACCCGGATCGAGGAACTCGACGACGACGACTCCGTGAAGGAAACCCGATCCAAGGAGTACGCCGTCACCAATCGCGCCGGACTCGTCCAGACCGTCCTCATCAAGGTCAACGACCGCCCCCCCTCCGACGACGAACTCAAGTCGGACCGCCGGACCGAATCGGATGCCCGCCGGGAATCCGGTCGGCGGCGTCGCGGCCCGGACTTCCTGGATGAAGCCTTGGTCCGCCGCTTCGAGTACACCTTGGAAGGCGAGGAAACCATCGAGGGCCGACGCGTGTTCCGCCTCGCCTATCAACCCACGCGGACCACGACCGCAGGCAAGGATGTGGACCGCATCCTCGGATTGCTGCATGGCCAGATCTGGATCGATGCCGAGGAGTACGAAATGGTGAAGGTGGAAGCCCGCCTGCGTTCCGCACTGCGGTTGCTCGGCGGGATCGCAGGAGCCCTGAACCGCCTCGAATTTGCCATCGTCCGACGCCCCATCGAACCCGGCCACTGGGCCAACGTCCTGCTGACCACCCGAGCCGAGGGCCGGAAATTGCTCAGCTCATTCCGCGCCCGGGTGCAGGTGGATCAGGACGAATTCCGAATCCAACCCCTCACGGCGGCGGCACCTTGAGCGTCCGCAATCGCGCCCGGATGGGGCGGAAAGCAGGATGCGCCCGTAAATCCTCGAGGTCCGGATCGCTCTGCAACGACTGGACGTCTTCAAAGCCGAGTTCGAGGGCCTTGGACAACTCGGCAGCTGCTGCCTCGAACTGACGGTTCAGGCTCAGGGAACAGGCCAGATTGTAGCGGATTTCCGGATCCGCCGGACGCAGGCCTTTCAACCGCTCATCCAGCCTCAGCACCACCTCGACCCGCCCCAACTGGAGTTCGATTTCGGCGAGTTCCTCGATGGCGTCGACATATCCCGGGTCACGCTCCGCCAAGGCCCTGAGAAATCCTGCCTGGACCTCCAACGCCCGGCTCTGCACCCGATTCAGTCGTGTCTTGGTTCGTGCCATCCGGCGATTCCAATCTCCGGAAGTCCGTCTCTACCGTCAAGATCCCCGCGGCCTTCAATCTTCCGGAGGCCTTCCCGCTTGGAGGCCGGGTGCCCTCACCCGGCGGTTCCGAAGCTCACACTTCCATCGCGAGGCTGTCCGCCGCCACCGCGCGTTCAAACCGACGGGACGATTCCGCACGGGGATCGAATCCCATCCTCGGCACCGAATCCAATTGTCCCTGGATCCGGCTGATCAGGAACGCCAGCGACGACCGGACCAACGCGGCGTGGTCCCGGCGAAACTGGCGGAGCACCGAAGCCTCCGGTGCACGTCGTCCGATCAGATACCGCAGGCACCCGTCCTCGACACACCTTGCGGCAATCTCCTCCGAACCCACCCAACCCCGCCCCATCGCGTACGCATACACGGAGAGCATCTGCGAGATGGTCACGCCTCCCTCCTCGGTCCCCACGCGACCCGCAGGAGGCTCCGCGGCCTGTGCCGCCTCGATCGCCACATGCATCAGCAGCACGGCACCGCGCAATTCCGCCAGATCCTCGGGGACCAGGGATGCCCCGGTCCCAAATGCGGCTACCTGTTCATTCCAACGCATCTGGCCAGCCTCTCTGCCCCATGTCACGACTGGATGACAGACCCGTGAAGAACCAGAACCGCTTCCACTTCAAGGCTTCACTGACTCCACCCAACCCGGGTCAAACTCCGCGTGCCGGATGTTGCCCCCGGCCTTCGTGCGGACACTGTAGGTGATATGGATACGGCCATTCCGGGTCTGGATGGCACTGGGATACCCGAAGGAATCCGTCTCCGGCGTGGCCTCCTCCAGCGCTCTCCGGTGTGGCCACGTACGGCCATCATCCGGGGAAATCCAGACGCCCAGCCGATGCCGTCCCTGTTCCGTATCGTTCCCGACGTAGAGCCATCGGCCATCCCGCAGGCGGATCACGTCTGCTCCCGACCCCGGATTCGGGATCTCGCTGTCGCGGACCGCGCCCCAGGTGGCTCCATTGTCCGTCGATTCCGCCATCAGCAACCGTTTCGGCGGCGGCCCATTGTCGCGCATGTAGGTCACCAGGGTGCCGTTGGTCCCACGGACGATGGACGGTTGAATATTGCCCCCGCCAATCAGCGGAGCCGTGGTCTTCCACGTCGATCCCTGATCGTCCGAGTAGGAAAACAGGGAGGTCGAAAACCCATCGTGGTACAGCGGTACCAGGATCCGGCCGTCCCCCACCACCTGCGGATGCGCCCGCGTCATCCAGCCCAACCGCAGGTATTGCTTGTTGGTGGAGTACAACCGGAAGGCATCGAGGTACTCCTGAACCTCCCGACGTGTCTGTTCCCCCCACGCAGAGGCCGCCGCTTCCTTCTCCAAGGCAGGAACCACGGCTTCCGCCGCCGCCGCGAACTCCGGACCCGGGGTCACATGCAGGATTTCCTGACGTTCCCAGCGCGGAGCCCCCGAACGGCGGTAGTCATGGCTGATGTGCACCTTCATCAGCGCGCTTTCCCACAGATTCGCGAGGATCGTGGGGTACATCAGCCACAACCGCTCCTGCGCGTCCACGAACAGGCACGGATTCGTGTCCGGATAACCCGGCGTATCCGCCATCACAAAACGCGGCTGCCACGCCCCACCCCTCCGCGCCCGCCGCGATCCCTCGATGCGGACATCATCCGACTTCCGCTCGCCGGATCCGTGGAACCACGTCGTCAGCAACTGCCCGTCCGGCAATTCCACGATGCAGGAACCGTGGTTGTGCCACGACTCCGGGGGAAACAGGTCCTGGCGCACCGGAGCCATCGGCTCCGCCGCTCCGAGTCCCAGCCATCCGACCACGCCCAGGACCATCCCTACCGCCCGCTTCCACCGTGATTTCAAGAAGGCATTCATGGTCAGAGCGGGCGTTCCCGAACGATCCTTACCGCAACAACTGCTTCTCCAGATAACTCACCGTCTGCCGGACATTTGCATCGATCTCCATCCGGTCCTTCACCTGACGGCAGGCGTGCAGCACCGTGCCGTGGTCCCGCCCACCGAACGCATCCCCGATCGAACTCAACGATGACTCCGTCAACTGCCGGGCCAGGTACATCGCCACCTGCCGTGGGAAGGCGATGTTCTCGGGGCGACGCTTCGAGGTCATGTCGGCCAACCGGATGTCGTAGTGCTCCGCCACGCGCTTCTGGATGGAATCGATCGTGATCGTCTGCCGCCCCTCCTCCTGAAGGATCTCGCGCAGCAGCGATTCCACGGTCTCCAGGGTCAACGGACGCCCGGTCAGCTGCGCGTACGCCGCCACCCGGGTGAATGCCCCCTCCAGCCGACGCACGTTGGTCCGGATCCGCGCCGCCAGGAAATTCGTGATCTCCTGGGGAATCGGGAAGCCCAGGGCCTTCTCCTTCTTCCGCAGGATTGCCATCCGCGTCTCCACGTCGGGCGGCTGGACGTCCGCGGTCTGACCCCACTCAAAACGCGAGATCAACCGCTGTTCCAGCCCGCGGATCTCGTTCGCGGGCCGATCGCACGAAAGCACGATCTGTTTCCGCGCCTCGTGCAGCGCGTTGAACGTATGGAAAAACTCCTCCTGGATCCGTTCCTTGCCGCCGAGGAACTGGATGTCGTCCACCAGCAGCACGTCCAGCATCCGGTACCGCCGCCGGAACTTCACGAGCGAGTTCGTCTGCAACGCGTCAATGAACTCGTTCATGAACCGCTCGCAGCTCAGGTACGCCACGCGCGCACCCCGTCGCCCCTGGAGCACATGGTGCCCGATCGCGTGCAGCAGGTGCGTCTTGCCCAGCCCCACGCCGCCGAACAGGAAGAGCGGATTGAAGGCCTTGCCCGGATTGTGGGCCACGGCCAGCGCCGTGCTGTGGGCGAACTGGTTGTTGTCGCCGACCACGAACGTCTCGAAGGTGTTGTTCGGGTTGAAGGGCGGTTCCCCGCGCGCTCCGGTCACCACTTCCGACTCAGCCTCCACCTTCGGCTTGGATTCCACCGGCGGAGCCTCGGCGGCGTCCGCTCCCAACCCGGGAAGCATCAGGCTCTCCGAAGCCGGTGCCCGGGTACCCGCGTCCACCAGGAATTCCACCTGCATCGGACGCACCGCCGCCCGGCTCACCACCGAGCGCAGGAGATCGAGATAGTTGTCCCGGAGCCAGAGCTCGCAGAACTCGTCCGAAACCAGCAGCTGAAGCGAGTCCCCCTCCGTCCGGCCGGCGCGAACCGGAGCGAACCACAGGGCATAGATCTCTGCCTTCAACATGCCCCGCAGGAGTTCCTGCGCGGCGGACCAGATGACTTCTGCGTTGAGCGACATGAGGAGCGTCAAGAGTTGGCAGGATCAGAGCGAAAACAAGGGTTTATTCACC
>JBIKWS010000166.1:0-7444 GCA_044356195.1 Cyanophyceae cyanobacterium | reverse complement strand
GTAGGAGATCTCCGGAAGCTTGCGGGCGCTGGGGACCAGGCGGGGGTCGGCGGTGTAGACGCCGTCCACGTCGGTGTAGATCTGGCAGAGATCGGCCTTGAGGGCGGCAGCGAGGGCGATGGCGGTCAGGTCGGAGCCGCCGCGGCCCAGCGTGGTGATCTGGCCTTCCTCCGTCTGGCCCTGGAATCCGGCGACGATGACCACGTTGCCCGCATCGAGGAGGCGATGGACCTCGTCCGGGGTGATGTTCTGGATCTTGGCCTTGGTGTGGACGCCATCGGTGACGATGCCGGCCTGCGCCCCGGTGAGGGAGACGGCGGGGACGCCGGCGGCGTGCAGGGCGATGGCGGCCAGGGCGATGGTCTGCTGCTCGCCGGTCGCCAGGAGCATGTCCATCTCGCGCTCGGAGGGCAGGGGCGTGATCTCCTTGGCCAGCTTGATCAGGCCGTCGGTGACCCCGGACATGGCGGAGACGACGACCACGATCTGGTCGCCTTCCGCACGCGATTTCGCCACCCGCCGGGCAACGTTCTTGATGCGATCGGTGTTGCCGACGGACGTGCCGCCGTACTTCTGGACAATGAGTGCCATTGCGTTAGCCCGTGGTTTCTGCCGGAAATAGGCCTTCCGGACAAAACTTTTCTGGGATGAATGAAGGGTTTGGTCGCACCCGGATACTGCCCCTTGTGAGCGTGGTTTGGGGGCGGCGATGTCCTCATCGCCGTGAGCAGGTGCTTTGGGAGAGGTGCCCCTGATGGAATCGGGCTGGCTTGGGACGATGCCTCCTGAATAGGATGCCGGCATGAACCTCCGTGCATGGTGGGCGGGTGCCCTGTTGCTGGCTTCCTCGGCGTTGTGTCTCGGTGAGGACGCTCCCAAGCTTCACTCGGGAAAGCCCATCCAGGTCCTGCTCATCACCGGGGGTTGCTGCCACAATTACCCGTTTCAATCAGCGCAGTTGACCAACGCGGTCGCGAAGCGTGCGGATGTGAAGTTCACGGTGGTCAACGAGGGCGGCAACGGGACGCGTGGGCAGATCGCCCTCTATGACAATCCGGATTGGGCCAAACCCTACGATGTCGTCGTCCACAATGAGTGTTTCGCCGACACCGCGGACATCGACTACATCCGCAAGATCACCGCGGCCCATCGCGCCGGAAAGCCTGCGGTCGTCGTGCACTGCGCCATGCACACCTATCGGGCGACGAGCTTTGATGACTGGCGTGAGTTCCTCGGGGTCACCAGTCGCTACCACGAGCACCAGAGCCGGTATCCGGTGTACGTGATGGACCGCAAACATCCCGCCATGGCCGGCATGCCGGACAAGTGGGTGACCGCCATGGACGAGCTTTACATCATCGAGAAGATGGCGGCCTCGGCGCGCGCCTTGGCCACCTCCCGCAGCGAGAAGACGGGTGCGGACCAACCCGTGGCCTGGGAGAACAATTACCACGGCACACGTGTTTTCGGGACGACCTACGGGCATTCGGACGATGCGTTCCGGGATCCGGTGTTCCTCGAGATGCTGGCGCGCGGGATCGTCTGGGCCTCCAAGCCCGCGAAGTGATCAGCGAAATTTTACTGGAGTTCGAGTTTCGACACGGGAAACGGGTCAGAAAAACACAGCCATGAATAATCAGCGCATTGTGGGTGGTCTGGGGCGTCGTCGGTTTCTGGGCGGACTCGGCATCGCTGCCGGGTTCTTTGCCGTGCCGGGGTTGTACGCCGAGGCCTTGACGCGGACGCCCGCACAGACCGAGGGACCGTTCTACCCGGACAAGCTGCCGCTCGATACCGACAACGACCTGGTCGTCCTCAACGATTCACTGACGCCGTCCGCAGGCATTGTCACCTGGTTGGGAGGGCGGATCCTCGATGCGCGGGGCATGCCGATCCGCAATGCGGTGGTGGAGATCTGGCAGGCGGATGCGAATGGCGTCTACCTGCACAAGGACAGCGACGGCGGCAATCGGCGGGACAAGCATTTCCAGGGCTTCGGCCGCTTCCTGACGGGATCGTCCGGAGAGTATCAGTTCCGGACCATCAAGCCGGTGCCGTATCCCGGTCGGACTCCGCACATCCACTACTCGGTGAAGGTGCCGGGCCAGCCGAAGTTCACCACGCAGTGTTACGTGCAGGGCGAACCCGGGAACGAGAAGGACGGCGTCCTGAAGGGCATTGCGGATGCCAAGGCCCGGAAATCCGTGATCGTTCCCTTTGCCCCGATGGAAGGATCGAAGGCCGGGGAATTGACGGCGCGCTTCGACGTCGTCCTTGGGTTCACACCGGAAGCGTGAGGCGCGAGGTTGACCGTTCCGGCCTCGCTTCAACGCCCGGCAAGGACGGTCTCGATCCGGCTCTGGAGCTCCGCGTTGATGGCGTCCGGTGAACGTTCGCCGTCGACGATGTCGAATCCGTAGGTCTGCTGGAGCCTGCGGAAGGTGTCACGCATGAGCCCTTGGTACCGAAGGAAGCTGTCGAACATGTCGCGGGAAAGACCCAGGTCCATGCCGCTTTCCCAGTAATCGAGGGATTGGTTCTTGGCGAAGACGCGCTGGACGAGGAGTTCCGGGCAGACCTCGAGGTAGAATACCGCGTCGGGAGCCAGGGCGATGCCGTAGAGGTTGCGCAGCCAGGTCTCATCGACACCCCGGACGAGGTCCCGGGCCATCAGGGTGTAGATGTAGCGGTCGGCGATGACCATGGAGCCGGCGCGGAGGGCCGGCAGGATGGTGTTCTCGAGTTGGTCGGCGAAATCCGTGGCGTAGAACAGGGACAGGGTGGTTCGGGCAAGGATGTTCCCTTGTTGCGCCTGTTCGAGTTCTTCGGAGACGAGGGTGGACCGCTTGAGTCCCACCTGTACGGTGTGGTGGCCGGACGCTTCCAACCATTGCACCAGACGAGCAATCTGGGTTGAACGTCCGGAACCATCCGCGCCTTCGACGGCAATGAGCTTTCCAGTGAGGTGGTTGGCGTCGATGTCCGGGATTCCGTGACCGTAGAAGGTCTTGGGGGTGACCTTGGGAACGAGAACGCTGGAGCCGACAATGCGGGCGACTCGATCCTTCGGTGCGGATTTGCTGCGTGGCATGGCAGGGGGCGGCAAGGGAGTTCAGGCGGCGCGGGTGAGACGGAACTGCCCGAGGTCGATGTGGGTCGATACCAGGCGTCGGACGAGTCCTTGTTGTTCCTCGATCCGCTGGTTGGCGTCCATGACGAGGAATCCGAATTCGGTGCTCATGGAGAGGTACTGCTCGAAGATCCGTCCCTGGAAGATCCGGAAGCTCTCGTAAGGATCCGGGGAGAGGTTCAGGTCCATGCCGGCTTCGTGGTGTTTCAGGGTGGGACGGTTGTCGAGGATGCGCGACAGGGAGACGTCGAGGCTGGCCTTGAAGAAGAACGTGAGGTCCGGCAGGGCGGCGAAATTATAGACCCCGCGAACCCACTCGGGTGGACACCCGCGGACGACATCCCGGGCGTACGCGGTGAAGATGTAACGATCGCAGAGCACGATGTACCCTGCCTTGAGTAGTGGAACCAGTTGGCGTTCGTAGCGGTCCGCGAAATCCGTGGCGTGGATGAGGCTGAAGGTCGTTGGGGTCAGCAGGTTCTGTTTCTTGCCCTTGCTGGTGGCGGATTTCACCAGGGCAGACGAGTTCCACTCGCTGAAGAAGACCTTGAGGCCCTGCATTTCGAGCCATCGCTTGAGCAGGAAGATCTGCGTCGACTTCCCGGATCCGTCGAGGCCTTCGACAGCGATCAGGCGGCCGGGGTAACCAAGATCGGAGAACTTCTGCATCACGGGTGGAACTTTCCGGATGCAGGGCGATGTGACAACGGGATTTTCCAATCGTCGCATCCGTCATCCGGGGGATGGCTCCGGCGGCGTTCAGGTCCCGGGCGGATCGTCGGCATCCTCCAGGAATCGGTCACGCAGGCGGAGGCGCCAGACGGCGTACATGCCGGCGGCGAGCGCCGCGAATATGGCGCTGAAGATCAATTGCCGGCCGCGCTCGAGTTGGGAGAGCAGGATCGCGGTGGCTCCGAGACCGGCCGCGACCGCGTAGAGGGTCCACGCAGCCTGACGATGGTTCATGCCCATTTCCAGGAGGCGGTGGTGCACGTGGTTCTTGTCCGCTTCAAAGATGGATTTCCCACGAAGGGCCCGCTGGACCATGACGCGAACCGTATCAAAGAGGGGAAGCCCGAAGAGGATCATGGGCACCGAGAGCAGGGGCCCGGCGGTCTGGCGGCCCTCGTGGTAGAGGGACATGATCCCGATCCCTGCGAGGATCATGCCGATGGTGAGGGAACCGGTATCGCCGAGGAAGATCCTCGCCGGGGAATGGTTGTAGGGCAGGAATCCCAGGCACGCGCCGGCCAGGCTGAGGGTCAGGAGGGCGATGAGGATGTTGCCGGTCAGGATGTTGATGATTCCGAGACTGAGGGCCATCACCGCCGTCACCCCGGAGACGAGGCCGTCGATGCCGTCCAGAAGATTGATGGCATTGGTGACGCCCACGACCCACAGCACGGTGATGGGCAGGCTGAACCACCCGAGGTCGAAGGATTGGCCCCAGGGCAGCGCCAGGTCTTCGATCCGCACGCCGCCGGACCACAGTCCGATCGCGGCAAGGATCTGGATGATCAGCTTCTTCGGAGCGTCGGCCCCCTTGATGTCATCGTAGATTCCCAGCAGGAACATCGTCGATGAAGCGCCAAGAAGCGCCGCGAAGCGCTTCTCGAAGTCGCGGAAGGTGCTGGTCACCGGATTATCGATGAAGTAGAGGGCGATCCAAGGCAGGCAGAAGCCCAGGAACACAGCGACACCACCCATTCGGGGCATGGGTTTCGCGTGGACCTTCCGGGCATTCGGGATGTCGACGGCGCCCCATCGGAAAGCCAGACGGATGGCGAGCGGGGCCAGCAGGAATGCACCAACGCCCGACATCAGCATGACGAGAATGTAGGTCTTGTATTGGCTCATTCGCCTGAGGACTTCCGGCCTCGGAGTTCTTCGAAAAGTTTCCAGTGTCGTTGAATCATCGCCTGCTTGCTGAACTCGGCTTTCGCCCGTTCAGATCCTCGCAGGCCGAGGCGACTCCGCAGTTCCGGGGAGGCACCCAATTCGGCCATGGCTCGACCGAGTTCGACGGGATCCATCGGGGAAACCAGTACGCCATTGTCTCCGCTCCGGCAGACGTATGGCACCCCGGACCGCAGGTGACAAGCTACCAGTGGTTTCCCGCACGCCATGGCCTCCACCAAAACCAGTCCGAATGCCTCATTCGGCGTGATCGACGGGAACAGGAAAACATCGCACGCGTGGAGGAGGGCAGGGAGGTCTGCATTGGCAACATCTCCCCAGAAGCGGACGCGTTCTCCGACTCCGAGACCCGCCGCGAGCGACCGGAGCTCCTGTTCGAGCGGGCCTGTGCCCACGAGCCAGAGGATCGCGCCCGGAACCGAGGGCAAGGCTTCGATGGCGAATCGCTGGCCCTTGTATCCAACGAGTCGGCCAATGTTCAGGAAGACGGTGGAGTTGCGGGAATCAGCCCGAAGCTCCGCCGCACGGGCGAGGAGGGAGGCGGTTGGCTGGAACCTTGAAAGATCCAATCCGAAGGGGATGACTACCACCTTGTGGGCATAAGGTCCCAGCCAGTCCGAATACTCGAGGTGCTGGGGCGTGGCGACCACCACACGGTCCGCCCGGCGCAACATCGCATCCTGGATGGGCTTGTAGAGCTTCAGCAGCGCGCGTTGACGGACGATGTCGCTGTGCCAATGGACGACCACGGGCACCTTCCGCGGGGCCCGGATGACAGCAATGTCCGCCAAGGGATTTGGGAAGTGGGCGTGGATGATGTCCGCAGGAAATCGTCGGGATGCCCCGGGGTACGAGGGGCAAAGGGAGGCGGAGAAGCACTGTCCGTGGCTGGCGAGCCGGTGGACTTCGAGGCCCGGTTGACGCTCGACGACGGTCTGTGCAGACCGGTTGGCGACGACACAGGTGACTTGCGCTCCCTGATCCCGGAAACCTTCGGCCCAGATCTGCAGGAGGGTTTCCATTCCCCCGCGCTCAGGCGGGTAAAACTTGCCTAATTCGAGAATCCTCACGCCGTCTTTCCTCCCAGGGCGTGCCGGTCAAACGCTTCGATGAACGCGTTGACCGGGCGATCCCATCGGAACTCCGTTCGCGCGAATTCGGCGCATCGGGCTCGGGAAGGAAGCGCCAGGCGTCCTGCCAGGATCGCTTCGAGTCGTTCGGCCAGCGCGCGGGCATCACCGGTCGGGTAGACCAGTGCCCGGTCGAGGGGGCCCACGAGTTCCGGGTTTGCCCCGGCGTCCGATGCGAGGACCGGCGTGCCACAGGCAAGGGATTCCACGGTGGCGAGTCCGAAGCCTTCCAGATCGAGCGACGGCATGAGCGTGACGTCAGCCGCCCCGTAGAGCGCTGCAAGGTCGGATTCGGGAACGAACCCGAGCAGGCGGGCCTTGGCGGCCAGGCCCAGTTGTTCGATGTGGGCCTGCAGTTCGTCGCGCTGAGGGCCGCGACCCGCCATCCACAGGCGTGCGCCGGGATAGGCCTTTGATGCCGTGGCAAACGCTTCGATCAACGAACGGAGACCCATGCGCGGGTCGAGACGGCGCACCGTCAGAAAGAGGCAGTCTGACGGGGAAAGATTCCAGCGGGCGCGGACTTCCGAGCGATCGGCAGGAGGGAAAAAGTGGGTAAAGTTGGCGCCTCCCGAAACAACGCGGACGGGCGAGGACACCTTCGGGTGCCACGTGGGCAGGCGTTTCCGGGTGTAGTCCGAAGCAACGAAGATTTCCGGTGCGGCAGCGAGCGCCCGACCCTCGGTCCGGTGAAGCTGGCGGGCGATCCAGGGATCCAGGAAGCGACGCAGCAGGCCCCGGGGTTTGGCCTTCTGGCTGAAGGCGTACTCCAGACCCCAGGCTCCCTGAAACATGAAGACCGTGGGGCGACCCCGGGCCGCAGCTTCAAAATAGGCCTGATGGGTGGCCAGCAATGTCCGAGGCGTACCAGGGCCAAGTAGCTCGTCCAGCACGGCACGAGCCGCCGCATTCTCGGTGCGCCAGTTCGCGAAGAAGGATCCTGTCCCATCGGGAACCCGATGGAGCTGGACCCCGTTGCGGGACTCCGTCGGGGGCAGGGTGTTCCGTGGGTTCGGGTAGACAGCGTGGACTTCGTGGCCAAGCGCCGCCAACCGCTCGGCGACCTCCGTCGCATAGCGGTAGCCGCCGCCATCCAGATCGGGGTGATACCCAAGGGTGAGGAAAACGAAACGCATTACCCGGGCGGGGGTGCTACCCTAGTGCACCCCCTCTGGGCAACCCGTTAGTCAATCCGGCGCATCCTCCGTCGGAAGGATGCCGCAGCATTGAAGCCCGATTCAGGAGGTCAGGGCCGTGCTTGAGCTGC
>JBIKWS010000165.1:0-7455 GCA_044356195.1 Cyanophyceae cyanobacterium | reverse complement strand
GTTGCAGGAACAGCAGGACGCCGTGAAGGCGCGGCAACGGCAGCTGGAACCGCTGCTGACGTTGTGGCGCGAGGCCACCGAGTTCCACGACCAGTCGGGACTCCACCGCGAAAGCCTTCACGACGACCTTGCGGAGGCCGCGGGCCTTCCGGAGTTCCAGAAGAAGCTCGAGAACAACCTCGCCGACCTTCGCAGCATCCGGACGGCGGACCTCGAAGCCCGCGAGGCGGAATTGCGCGAGTGGCGCGAGCGTCTGGCGACGTGGCGGCGCGAACGCGATGGATTGCTGCAAAGCGGGAACCGTCAGCGGATGGGTCAGATTGCGGACAACCTGCGACGTCTGCAGGAAGCGTTGGAGTCGGCGCAGGACCTGGTGAAGACGGTGCGCGACGCCGAGGATGTTTCGCCGCACCTGGTCCGGATCGAGGAGTTGCGGGAACGGTTCCGCGCGGAGTTCCCCGTGCGCACGGTGGCGGCGGATCGCGTCCAGACGCTGTGGCGCGATGCGGAGGTGACGGCCCGCGTGGCGCGCACCGAACTGGTGGCGGAGCGCCGTGACCTGGCGCGGGTCCACGACCCGCAATTCTCGGACCTCGATCCGGAGGCCTCGGACAATGCGGGCTACGAGGCACGGCGTGGGCGTATCGCGCAGGCGCACATCCCGGAGTACGAGCAGAAGGCGGTGACGGAGGAACGGAACTGGCAACAGCTGTTCCGCGAACAGGTGCTCGAGAAGCTTCGCGAACGCCTGCTGATGGTCGAGAACCTGATGACCCTGTTGCGGACGGCGTTGGACAAGCCGATCGGAAACAACCGCTATCGGATCGTCGCGCGCCAGAACCGCGACGGGGAGTTCGATCTCTACCGGCGGCTTCTCGATCTTTCGGCGACGGTTCGCGGCGACGAGATGTTGTTTGCAACGGCCGATGGCGAGATCCGCGAGGCGGTGGAACGCATCTTCCGCGCGATCACGGCCGAGACCGGCACCGGCGGAGCCGAGGCGGAACGGTTCCTGGATTACCGGAACTACCACGACTACGACATCGAGGTCGCGAATGTGAACGATCCGGACGCACGCGCCTACAGCGTCAACCGCGCCGCGGGCAAATCGAGCGGCGGCGAGAACCAGACGCCCTATTTCGTCGCGATCCTCGCCAGTTACCTGCGCGCCTACCGCCGACACGAAACGCGGCGCAAGGAACCCTCCCTGGCGCTGGTTCCGATCGACGAAGCCTTCTCGAAACTCAGTGGTGACCGCATCCGCGATTGCATCCGCGCCCTGCACACGCTCGATCTCCAGGGCGTGTTCTCGATGAGCACCGGCAACATCCCGTACGCGGTCGACCAGTGCGATCAGGTGATCGCCATCCACAAACAGGAGAAGACGGCGGGACGACGGACCGAGATCCGGAACGTCGCCGTGAGCCTCACGCGGGCGGAGGCATTGGAGAAGTTCGGCGGCTGACCTCGCCACATGAAACGGGTGCTCGAGGCTTTGGCGGAGAAGTACGAGTCGACGCCCGCAGGCAGGACGGGTGTCGGAGGCCGCGACCTGTTGATCGACGCGGAGAAGTTCCTGGCCTCGCTCGATGCCCGCGACGGGCGACGCCGCGCCGAGATCGAACAGGAACTGGAGGCGGCGGAACGTGCCGGAGTGTTGAGGTTGGAACGGCACCCACGCGATCCGGCCATCCTGCTTCAGGTCCGTCTTCCGCTGGGTTCGGAGCCGGAGTTGTACCGGCGGTTGGATCGTCCGTCGCCCGCGGAGTTGCGGGCGGGCTTGGCGGCGCAGTTCGCGATAGCAGCATCGGACGCGCGTGTGCCGGCGGCGTGGAAGTCGGATTGGGAACGCTGGTGCCGCGGGATGTCGGAAGCTGCGGCAACGGGCGGACCGGTGGCCCCGTTCGATCGGACGCCGGGCGCGGCCAACGCGGAGATCCTCGACCTGTTGCCGCGGTTGTTGGCGTGGGAGGGGGAATCGCTGGTGCGTTTCGCGAGCTGCCTATTGTGCGGCGATTCGAAACGGCTGGAATCGCTCGCGGCGGCAGAGAAGGAAGGCGAACTCGCCGGGCAATTGCGCGGGAAGCTTGGGCGGCTGCTCGCCGACATCACCGGCGGAAAACTCCGGTCCCTCGACGACGTCGGCATCCTGCCCAATCCACGGTTTGCGCTTTTGCATGGCCCCCTGCGGATGCGCCTCGACGGGCAGTGGCTGAACCTCGGACTGCTGCACGGTCCGGTGCGCTTGGCGCTGGCGGACATCCGACGAACAGACCCAGGCGACTGGGAATGCGATGCGCGGCGATGCCTGACGGTGGAGAACGAAACCACGTTTCACGAACTCGCTAAGCTCCAGTCGGGCGAGTTGCTCCTCCAGACGAGCTTTCCGGGATCAGCGACCGTGGCGTTGATCCGGGCGCTGCCGGCTACTTTGGAATGGTGGCATTTCGGGGACAGCGATCCCGCCGGCTTCGAGATCCTGCGCGTGTTGCGGGAGAAGACGGGGCGGGATTTTCGCCCATTGCACATGGAAGCGGGCCGGGTTCCGTACGAGCAGGAAAGCCTCGGACGACCGCGGAGGGAGTGGCCGTTTTACGGCTCCGTGCAATCCTCATTGGAGGCACAATGACAGAAGCTGGAATGACCTTGGAAAGGCGATGGGGCGTGCGCAACCCCGTTCCAACGGCGGCAGTCGGATGATCCGCCCAGGCAGTGATGCAGTCCGGGGAGGCGACGTCCTCGTCGACCTCTCCCAAACCACTCCCCACGGCGATGAGGACATCGCCTCCCCGTTCCGGTTCCGAGTCTGGGGGACACGTCGAAATGCACCGAAGAACGAAGTCGACACAAAAATCGCGTTGCTTCCGTTGCGGTGATGGGTAGCGTCCCCGCCAATGTTTCCGGTGGTTCAGCTCGTATCGCTCGTAGCGGTCCTTCGGGACTGATGCGACCTACGGTGCTGCTCAGCCGGCTCCCGGGTCGCCCGCAGTCCCTCAAGGGACGCGGGTTTTCGATTTTTCCGGGAGGCGCTTGAAAGTGAGGTGCGGAGCGGGTCCGGAGGAACGAACGAGTGGAATCCGGAACGAACAGCCGCACACAAGCGCAACCAGGAAGGTACCATGCAGCGACATACGATCTCCGTCCTCGTCGAAAACAAATTCGGCGTCCTGACCCGCGTAACCGGGCTTTTCTCGGGCCGCGGCTACAACATCGACACCCTGAACGTGGGGCCGACGCACGACGAAACCCTGAGCCGGATGACGATTGTCACGCGGGGTGACGCGGCGACGGTCGAACAGATCGTCAAGCAGTTGGACAAGCTGGTGGATACCGTAAAGGTCATCGATTACCAGCAGGGCGGGTACATCGACCGGGAGTTGGTGCTGGTGCGGGTGAAGGCGGAGGCCGGGAACCGCGCCGAAGTCTGCCAGATGGCCGAGTTGTTCCGGGCCAAGGTGGTGGACGTCCAGCCGGGCAACCTGACCATCGAGATCACCGGTGGTGAGGAGAAGATCGAGAAGTTCCTCACGTTGATGAAGGATTTCGGCATCCTCGACCTGACCCGCACCGGGCAGGTGGCACTCCCCCGTTCCTGACCCACTTGATTTCCACCGCGGTTTCCGGTGCGCCGGAGACCGCAACCCACCCACGACAAGTTTCCAAGCACTCAACGAATCTCAATATGGCCAAAGTCTATACTGACAAGGACGCCGATCTGGGCGTGTTCAAAGGCAAAACCCTCGCCGTCCTCGGCTTCGGCTCCCAGGGGCATGCCCATGCGCTGAACCTCAAGGAGTCCGGCGTCAACGTCATCATCGGTCTCTATGAAGGCTCGAAGTCCATCGCCGTCGCCAAGGACAAGGGTTTCGAGGTCTATCCGACCGCCGAAGCCGTGAAGCGCGCGGACGTCATCATGGTGGCCCTCCCCGACACGAAGCAGCCCGCCTGCTACGAGAAGGACATCGCCCCGAACCTCACCAAGGGCAAGACGCTGCTGTTCAGCCACGGCTTCTCGATCCACTACAAGACCATCGTTCCGCCCGCGAACGTCAACGTCATCCTCGTCGCCCCCAAGGGCCCCGGCCACATCGTGCGCCGCCAGTACACCGAGGGTAAGGGCGTCCCGAGCCTGATCGCCATCCACCAGAACCCCGGCAAGGACGCGAAGAAGATCGCTCTCGCCTGGGCGAAGGGCATCGGCGGCACCCGCGCTGGCGTCATCGAAACCTCCTTCAAGGAAGAGACCGAGACCGACCTGTTCGGCGAACAGACCGTCCTCTGCGGTGGTTGCAGCGCGCTGGTCCAGGCCGGGTTTGAAGTCCTCGTCGAGGCCGGTTACTCCCCGGAGATGGCCTACTTCGAGTGCCTCCATGAGCTGAAGCTCATCGTCGACCTCATGAACGAGTCCGGCGTCAGCGGCATGCGCTTCTCGATCTCCGAGACCGCCAAGTGGGGCGACGTCACCGTCGGACCCAAGATCATCGACGCCTCGGTGAAGAAGCGCATGAAGGCGGCGCTGAAGGACATCCAGAACGGCAAGTTCGCCAAGGACTGGGTCCGCGAGTATCAGACCGGCTACAAGCGCTACAACGCGCTCCTCAAGGCCGGCGAGAAGCACCCGATCGAGAAGACCGGTGCCAAGCTCCGCGCGTTGATGCCCTGGATGCAGAAGCGCAACACGGGCGGCTCCCAGGCTTCCTACTGAACCAACCGGTTCCACCAACCCCTTCCCCCTGCCCCGGCAGGCGGAAGGGGTTTTTCGTTTACGCACACGCCCTCTATCCCGCCTGCGCCATCCAATCCCGGGTTCATTCCCACGCCGAGACCCCGACATCGCCGAGGACGAATGCACGACCGCACCGAATGCCTCGCAGACTTTTCCAGGTGCAGACCAACACCGACCCGGACCAGCCCCGGAACACGTACCCCCCATCGCCGATGCCGGCCGTTTGAGAAGCCGTGGCCCCAGGTGCGGAGCACCGACAGAGGGTAGCCCAGCGCGTGAGCGCTGGGTTCCGAACGTTGTGGAACCAGAGCCTCGGAGGGGCGACAGAATTCATCGGTTTACGGGTGTTGATGAGGTGCCGGGATCTGTCGCCCCTCCGGGGCTTGTCTCCGTTTCGGGAGCCAACCCACAGCTCACGCTGTGGGCTATCGTCTGCCGGTGCTCCGCACCTGGTGCCACGGCTCAGCGGGATGCCCCCACGCAGGAACCCGCCTTGGAAAACGAGTGGCGTGGATCGTGAAAACAGAGGAAGAAGGGGAACGGTGCCGTTCATGACCGCCCCATCCTTGAATCCGTCCGACGCAAGCGTCGTCGGCCACGGCTTGATGCCTTCGCGTACACGCATCCGATGGGCACCGCTGGCTGGGCTGACGCTGGCGGCGTGTTTCCTGTTTTCGGAGACCTTCGCCGCCGATGCCTTCCGGGATCGGGTACGACCGATCCTCGTTGAGTGCTGCTTCGATTGTCATGACGCCGAGACGCAGAAGGGTGGCGTCAACCTCGCGCGCTTCGACACCGCGCAAAGCCTGCATCTCGACCCTCGCCTGTGGGAAAAGGCGCTGCGCGCCATCGAGGAGAAATCGATGCCGCCCGAGCGGAAGAAGCAGCCGTCGACCGAACAGTTCCATCGATTGGTCGACGATCTGGGCGAGGTCCTGGAGAACCCGGACCCCGCGTGGATTCCGCGGGATCCCGGATCCAAGATCCCGCATCGGCTCAGCCGCAACGAATACAACAACACCGTCCGAGACCTGCTCGGCGTGGACCTGAAGCCGGCAAACCGGTTTCCACCCGACGGCGGCGGAGGCGGCGGTTTCGACAACAACGCGGACACACTCTTCGTCCCTCCGGTGCTGATGGAGCGGTACCTCGCCGCAGCCGACGAACTGATCGCCGCCACGCCACGGGCCAACCTGATCCGGCAGGAACCGGTGTGGTACACCCCCGAATCCTGGGCTGCCCGGGCGAACCTCCAGGTCTTCCTTCGCCGCGCCTTCCGCCGTCCGGCACCGGCCGAGGAACTCGACCGTTACGTCGCGCTCTTCCAATCGGTGCGCGCCGGCGGGGCAACCTTCGAAGCCGCCCTTCGGGTCACCTGCAAGGCGGTGCTGGTGTCGCCCCGATTCCTGCTCCGGATCGAACGGAGCGTTCCCGGTGAAGGCCCACAACCCCTCGATGCCTTCGAGCTGGCCACGCGCCTGAGCTACTTCCTGTGGTCGAGCATGCCGGACGACGCCCTGCTGGATGCCGCGGAATCCGGCCGTCTGACCCACCCGGCGGAATGGGACTTCCACGTGCGGCGCATGCTGGCGGATCCGCGCGCGCAGGAGTTCGCCGCGAACTTCACGGGCCAATGGCTGGGGACATACAATCTCGCCCAGACCGCGAATCCGAACCTCGACCGCTTCCCCGAGTACACGGTGGAGATCCGCGACGCGATGGTGGCCGAGCCGGTCCATCTCTTCGCCGGAATCCTGCGCGACAATGCCACGCTCCTGGACCTGATCGATGCGCGGTACACCTACGCCAATCCGCAGCTCGCGAAGTTCTATGGCCTGCCGTCACCGACGGGTGAGGGCTTCCAGCGCGTCACTCTTCCGGATCGTCGTCGCGGTGGCATCACCGGCATGGCGGCGGTGCTGACGAAGACCAGTTATCCCCGGCGGACCAGTCCGGTCCTGCGCGGAAAATGGATCCTCGAAGATGTGCTGGGCACGCCTCCGCCACCCCCGCCGCCCATCGTCAATACGCTGCCGGCGGACGACAAGGTGCGGGACGGCCAGACGCTGCGCCAACGTTTGGAGGAACACCGCAAGAAGCCGAACTGCGCGGCCTGTCACTCGCGTCTGGATCCACTCGGCTTCGCGCTCGAGAACTTCGATCCCATCGGCCGATGGCGCGACAAGATCGATGGGAAGCCGGTGGACGCCTCGGGCACGCTGCCCGGTGGCGAGTTTGTGGAAGGTCCGGAGGCATTGAAGGACGCCCTGCTCCGACGTCAGGATCTGTTCCTGCGCCACCTCACGGAGAAGATGCTGGCGTATGCGCTCGGCCGCGGCCTCGAGTATTACGACGCGCCGGTGGTCAAGGACATCACCGACCAGCTTCGCCGGGACAACGCCCGCGCGGAGACCCTTGTCCTCGGCATCACCCGGAGCCTGCCGTTCCGCTTCCGTCGCGCCGCCGAACCTGTGACCGCGGCGGAGTCATCCCCGTAACCCTTTCATGAAATTGCCCACCCTGCCCTTCCTCGGACTTGTCGCCCTGCTGGGCGTCGGTGGGCCTTCGACACTTCCGCTCGCTGCCGAACCGGCCGCGTCCAACCCAGCCCTCGGGACCTGGATGAACTGGCGGGGTCCGCTGGCCAACGGCGTCGCACCGCTCGCGGATCCGCCGGTGGAATGGAGCGAGACCAGAAACGTGCGCTGGAAGGTACCCGTCGCGGGCAA
>JBIKWS010000164.1:0-7469 GCA_044356195.1 Cyanophyceae cyanobacterium | reverse complement strand
CCCAAAGGCGCCCTGGACGATTCCGCCCGAGTGGCAGGAGCGTCCGAATGCCAGCGGCATGCGGCTGGCCAGTTACGGGGTGACCGCGCCCGATGGCCGCAGCGTGGACATCTCGGTGACGGCGCTGGGCGAACAGGCCGGAACCGAACTGGAGAACGTGAACCGCTGGCGCGGTCAGGTGAAGCTGGCCCCGTTGACCGAGGACCAACTGCCGACGGCGCGGGATCCGGTGAAGGTCGGCACGGAAAGCGCGCACGTGTACGACATGGTCAGCCAGGAGGCGATGCTGGACGGGAAGTACAAGACGCGTGTGCTCGCCACGATCCTTCCCGCCGGTGGCATGACGGTGTTCTTCAAGGCGACGGGCGAAGCCGACCTCGTTGCCGGTGAGAAACAACGGTTCATCGGATGGCTGGCGTCGGTACGCACGGGGCCCGAAGGCGAGGAATCGGAAGCGCCCAACGCTCCCGCGGCGGCCGCCGCTCCGGAGCCTCCCCCGCGTCCGGCAGTTTCGGCACCTTCCGCGCCGGACCTTCCGCCGGGGCCCGCAGCGGGCTTGCCCAAGTGGGAAGTTCCATCGCACTGGCGTCGCGGTGGGGCGCGGGCCATGCGCTTGGCGAGCTTCGAGATCCCGGGCGCCGGTGCCGAGGTTGGGGATGTTTCGATCAGCACGCTGTCGTCGGGCGGCGGCGGACTGCTGCCCAACGTGAACCGGTGGCGCGGTCAGGTGGGCCTCGGATCGACGGATGAGGCGACCCTGGCCAAGGAGGCAACGAAGGTGACGCTGAAGGGCGGGCAGGAAGCGACGGTCGTGGACCTCGGCGGCAAGGGCCCGACGCGGATCCTGGGCGCGATCGTTCCCGATGGTGACAAGTCGTGGTTCTTCAAGCTGACCGGACCCGACGCCCTGGTGGCGAAGGAGCGCGAGAACTTCGTGGGCTGGCTCAAGTCGATGCAGCTCTGACCGCCCGAAAGCAAAAGGATCCGTCCGATCATTCCGATCAGACGGATCCTTTTTCGTGCCGGCCCCAACAGGTGCCGGCCAGGCGCGGGTCAGTACTCGCGCTTCTTGGTGATGCCGGGCATGGGCACCGGGTACTTGCCGTCGGCGTTCGCGAGGAGCGGCGCCGGGGATTCGAGGGTGATCTTGTCGAGGCCCGGGGCGAACTCGTGATCGGAGTTCAGGATGTCGTCATAGGTGACGATCTGACCCGTGTGCGCGGCCATACGGCCCATGGAGGTGACCAGGGAGGCCTTCACGCCGCGTTCCACCTCGTTGTACGGGGTGTTGTTCCGGATGGCGGCGGTCAGGTCTTCCCACTCGAGCTGATAGGGATCGAGTTCCGGGCCTTCCTTGGGCGTGCGCCAGACGATCTCCGAATTGGTCATCTTGTGACCCTTGTAGATCCGGGCCTTCGAGGGCCAGTGACCCTCGGAGGAGATGACCGCGAGCCCCTTGGCGCCGTGGGCGTAGGAGGCGAACTGGTCATGGACGCCCGGCATCGTGCGGCCGTACATGAACATCTTGGTGCCGTCCCCGAAGGTGTACTCGACCGAGTAGTTGTCGAAGTTCTGGTCGATGGCGTTGCCACGGTAATGGCGGCCGCCGGAGGCCTGGGCCTCGACGGGCCAGGCGTTCTTGATCCAGCAGGATTCGTCGATGTTGTGGATGTAGAAGTCGCTGAAGCAACCGCCGGACGCCCACAGGAAGGAGTGGAAGCGTCGGATCTGGAACATCGTCTCGTTCTCCTCGGGCTTCTTCGGTTCGGTGAAGGCGGAACCCACCGGACCGTGCATGCGGTAGGCGCGCAGGGCGATGATCTCGCCGATCTGGCCGTCCTGGACGCGCTTGAAGAGGTCCTGGCGCACGCGGCAGTGACGGCACATGAGGCCGACACCGACCTTGAGGTTCTTGGCGTCCGCCTGCTTGGCGAGCTCGAACATCCGGCGTGACGTGGGACCGTCGACGGTCACCGGCTTTTCCATGAACACGTTCAGGCCGCGCTCGATGGCGTACTGGAACTGCACCCAGCGGAAGGCGGGCGGCGTGGCCAGGATCGCGATGTCGCCGGGCTTCAGCGCGTCCATCGCCTGCTTGTAAGCGTCGAACCCGACGAACTTGCGGTCCTCGGGAATGTCCATCTTGTCCGCGAACTGGCCCTTGAGGCCCTCGAAGCTGGACTTGAGGCGGTTCTCGAATACGTCCGCCATGGCGACCAGCTTCACGGGGCCGGTCTTGACGTTGAGGGCGTTGGCGGCGGCACCGGTGCCGCGTCCGCCGGCACCGATCAGCGCGATCTGGATGGTGTTGTTCTCGGCGGCGTGAACGCGGGGGAGGGCCACGCCGGCCAGGGCAGAGGCGGCTGCGAAAGTCCCGGTCGTCCGCAAGAAGTCGCGACGGGACGTCGCATTTGCTGCAGGGGAATCATTCATGTGCAGAAAGTCCTGCCGACCCGCCCCCGGTGTCAATCCTCTTGCCGTTGCGAAGCGGCAACTTCCAGTGGCGCCCTCCGTCCGCTCCCTCCATGGTTGCCGGCGTGCGTATTCTGGTTGTCGAAGATGACGCCAAGATCGCGTCGTTCGTCACCAACGGACTTCGCCAGAGCGGGTTCGCCGTCGATCCCTGTACGGACGGCCATGCCGCCCTCGATCTCACCGCGGGCAATCCCTACGACGCGGCCATTGTGGATGTCATGCTTCCCGGACTCGATGGACTCTCGGTGGTCCGACAGCTCCGCGCCTCCGGCAATCGCGTTCCCGTCCTTTTTCTGAGCGCCAAGGTTTCCGTCGAGGATCGCGTCCGGGGATTGCAGGCGGGCGGCGACGATTACCTGACGAAGCCGTTCGCCTTTTCCGAGCTGCTGGCCCGGGTTCAGGCGCTCATCCGGCGTTCCACCCAGGCCACCGGCGAACCCACCCGCCTCACGGTGGGCGACCTCACCCTCGACCTCCTCACCCGCGAGGTCCGCCGCGGCACCGAGCCGGTCGAACTCCAGCCCCGCGAGTTCTCCCTGCTGGAGTATCTCATGCGGCACGCCGGCCGCACCGTCACCAAGACCATGATCCTCGAACACGTCTGGGACTACTCCTTCGATCCCCAGACCAATGTGGTCGATGTCCTCATCCACCGGCTCCGATCCAAGATCGACCCGGACAAGACCCGACTCCACACCCAGCGCGGCGTTGGCTATGTCCTCCGTCCGGCCTGAACCGCAATCGCCCCGAGCGGCCGGAAGCCCCCGCAACGCGGGATGGAGGCTCGCGTTCGGCGTGCGTCTCAGCCTGTGGTACGCGCTGGTCTTCCTCGCTTCCTCGCTGATCCTGTTCGGCAGCCTGTACTGGCTGGTGACGAGCACGCTGGAATCGCGCGAGCAAACCCTGCTGCAAGCCAAACTCGACGAATACGCCAACGCCTACACCCAGCGGGGCGAACGCGGCCTGCGCGACGCCGTCACCCGCGACTCCGTCAGCCCGGAGCAGGTTTCCCTGTTCGTCCGCCTCGTCTCCCGGGGCAACGACGTCACCTTCGCGAAGGTTCCCGACGGCTGGGTCGGATCCCGGTTGGTCCAGGTGCCGCTCCCCAATGGGCGGGGCGTGCTTCAGGGGCAGCAGGAGTTCATCCGGATTCCGAGTGGGGCCGAACGTGATCTGGCGCTTGCGTCCCGCAGCCTGGCCGACGGTTCCATCCTCCAGGTCGGGCGCAGCACCGACAACCGGCAGGTCCTGCTGGAGCCCCTGCGCAAGACGTTCCTCCTGCTGGGTTCGGTCGTTGTCGTGGTCAGCTTCGCCGGCGGTGCGCTGTTCGCCCACCGCGCCACCAAACCGATCCGCCAGATCGTCCACACGGCACAGTCCATCCTCGAAACCGGCCGTCTGGATGCCCGTGTTCCAGCTCCCCGCCGCAACGATGACCTCGCGGAACTCGTTGGACTCTTCAACACCGTCCTCGATCGCAACCAGGGGCTCATCCGCGCCATGCGCGAATCCCTCGACAACGCCGCCCACGACCTGCGCACGCCGCTCACGCGTCTTCGCGGAACGGCCGAACTGGCGCTGGCCCCGGAAGCGGACCACTTGCAAGCCCGCGAAGCCCTCGCGGACTGCGTCGAGGAATCCGAACGCGTTTTGAGCATGCTCAACACCTTGATGGACGTCACCGAGGCCGAGGCGGGAATGATGCGACTCGACCGGAAGCCCGCCGACCTCTGCCGCCTCCTGCGCGAGGTGGCCGAGGTCTACGAGTTCGTGGCCGAGGAGAAGTCCATCCAGATCCGGATGGAACTGCCCCCCGAGTGTCCTGCGGATTTCGACGTGCCGCGGATGCGACAGGTGGTGGCCAACCTCCTCGACAATGCCCTCAAATACACCCCGGCCGGTGGTTCCGTCCGACTCTCAGCAGAAACCCGGCCTGAAGGAGCCCTGGTCCGCGTCCGCGACAATGGCATGGGGATCGCCGCCGAAGACCTGGATCGCATCTGGACCCGGCTTTACCGGGGCGACAAGTCCCGCTCCCAACGGGGCCTTGGACTTGGGCTCAGCCTGGTCAAGGCGGTGGTCGAAGCCCACGGTGGACGCGTGGGCGTGAACAGTGCTCCGGGCGAGGGCTCCGAATTCACCGTGCTTCTGCCACGCACCACAGCGCAGGCAACCCCGCTCCAACGGCTGGGGTGACCGCAGCGAAGGTGCCGGATGACGGCGGAGAGTTGCCCCCGCACATTCCACTCTTAGGGAAAAACACGTATGGTCCAGAGGTCGGGCCAGGCCCACGATATTCGCGCCGTAATTGTGTTTCTTCGCAAGGCGGCAATGCGTCGACGGGACCAGCTTAGTAACCGTCACCACCGGAACCTCGGACCCACAGGTTGCGTTGACTGACTGCCCTGCTGCTCCCACCCGACTTTACGGGCATTTTGTGGCCCCCTTGGTTTTGGCGGTTGGAGGAACCGGCACGGGCGGACGATGGGACGGCGATTCGTTGGATCTCACCTGCCCCGCGCTGACTGGCGGCAAAGGATGATCGGACGGTTGGGTTCGCGCCGCTCCGAATTACCCCACGCCCGCGCCGGTTCCCCTGCCCGTCAGAATCCGCTGTCAGAATCCGCCGTCGCAGCCCGTTCACCCCGGGACTTGCCCAGCACGTTTTCGTACGCTCACTTTGTCCCCCACGTGAACCGTATCCGACTCCTCCCCGACCACGTCGCCAACCAGATCGCCGCCGGCGAGGTCGTCGAGCGCCCGGCCTCGGTCGTGAAGGAACTCGTCGAGAATGCCCTCGATGCCGACGCCCACCGCGTCACGGTTGAAATCGGTGCCGGCGGGCGCTCGCTGATCCGGGTGACGGACGACGGCTACGGCATGAGCCGCGACGACGCCCTGCTTTGCCTGGAGCGCCATGCGACCTCGAAGATCCGGAAGGCCGAGGATCTCTCCGCCATCACGACCATGGGGTTTCGCGGTGAGGCGCTCCCCTCCATCGCCAGCATCAGCCGCTTCACGCTGACCAGTCGCGAACGGGATGAGGCGACCGGCGAAGGAACCTCGGTGATCGTCCAGGGCGGGCGCATCGCCGAGGTCCGCGCTGCCGCCAACCCACACGGCACGTCCATCGAGGCGCGCTCGCTCTTCTTCAACCTCCCCGCCCGCCGCAAGTTCCTGCGCAGCGAGGAAACCGAACGTTCGCACATCCAGCATTACCTCGTGCTGGCCGCGCTCGGGCATCCCCACGTGGGATTCACGTTCATCAGCGATGGTCGTCTGGTCTGGCAATTGCCGCCCCTGCCCGCCGAGACCACCGCGCACCGTCTCGACGCCCTCCGCGAACGCCTCCGCCAACTTCATGGCGGGAACACCCAATGGGTTCCCGTGGATTTCTCCTCCCAGATCGAGGAAGCCCCCGGCGGTGACGATCCCGAAGTCCCCGTCCTGCGCGAACCCATCGCCAGCCATTTCCGCCTGTGGGGATTGATCGGCGCCCCCGGCGCTTCCCGGGCCACGCGCGACGAACAGCATCTCTTCGTCAACCGGCGCCCCATCGAGAACCGCGGCCTCAACCACGCCCTCCTCGAAGGCTACCACACCGCCCTCATGAAGGGCCGCTACCCCGTCTGCTGCCTGTTCCTCGAGATCGACCCCGCCGCCGTCGACGTGAACATCCACCCGGCGAAACGCGAGGTGAAGTTCCGGGAGGAAGGTGCCGTGCGGCGCCTGGTCGCGAAGGGCGTCCGCGACGCTCTCCTCCAGTTTGCCCGGCAGCAGGAGCGCCCGGCAGAGATGCCGGCGCAGGCGGTGCCGACAGCGCAGGCGGTTGTTCAGGGGACGCGGGATCGGACTGATCGGACGGATCCGTCTGATCCGTCTGATCCCCCACGCCCACGACCACCTGCACCCGTACCCGTACCCCCACCCACCGCACCGCCGCCGCCCCTTACCCTGCCGGCCCCGGAGTCCACCCCGCTGCTCCCGGCGTTCGCGCCGGCCCCGCGGCCGATGGTGGCCAGTCCCGCGGCCAACACCCCGTTGCTCTCCATTCCCCTCCGGTTGGTCGGCGTCATCGGGCGCCTTTATGTGGTCCTGGAATCCGATCGGGGGCTTGTCCTCCTCGATCAACACGCGGCGCACGAGCGGATCCTGTTCGAGCAGATGCTGGATCGCATGGAACAGGCGGAACAGGCCCCCTCGCAGCGCCTGCTGCTTCCCGAAACCCTCGAAGTGTCCATCCGGGACGCAGACTTCGTCCGGCGGCACCTCTCGATCCTCAACCGGCTGGGGGTCAGCCTGCGGGAGTTCGGTGAACGCACGTTCCTGCTCGATGCACTGCCGCCCTTCATCCGGGTTTCCGATCCGCGGCGGTTCACCCTCGATCTGGTGGACGCCCTCAAGGCCGCAGGCACGACGGTCAACACCCTGCGCGTCGGCGAGGAAATGGTCGCCAAGACCGTGTGCCGCCACGCGGTGAAGGCGAACGATCCCCTGCGCGGACCCGAACTCGAAAAGCTCGTCGACGACCTGCGGAACTGCCAGATGCCCTACACCTGTCCCCATGGTCGTCCAACGCTCATCGAAATGGGCTGGCGGGAACTGGAACGGCGATTCGGTCGGGTGCAGTAAGCCCGGACAAGGGCGGCGATCGGGCTCAGCGCACGCTCAGCGAAATCGACGACGGACCCGAAACCACCGACGGACCCGAGACGGGTCGATATCGCGCGAGGACCGTCACACGGTTGCGCGTGGGGGGTGTGCCCGCCCATGGCAGGGTGAACTCGTAACCGGTGCCCAGGCGGTTCTCGCTCGCGAGGGCCTTCAGCTGTTGCGCCGAAAACGACCACGCCCGCAGCGGGGTCGCGGGCAAGGGCTGGTTCGGCACCAGGGCTCCATCAAACAGGAGGATTTCGAGCGTGCCCTTGCGGATGGGGATTCCCTTCGCCAGTTCGGACTTCGAGACGAAGACACGGACGGAGAACGCGTCCGGG
>JBIKWS010000163.1:0-7482 GCA_044356195.1 Cyanophyceae cyanobacterium | reverse complement strand
CGCATGCAACCGCATCCACCATCGACCGCGGCCCCACTCCTTTTCGGGTGCCTCCGCCGGGACTTCCTGACGATCCCAATGCGCGACGACCGTGAAAGGATCCCGCGCGGACAACCACACCTGGCCTGATTCGTCGGGCAAGTGAACCGCGGGCGCGACCGAAGGTTTCCCGGAGACCGCAAGCGAGAGCGTCACTTCAACGCCCGCCTCGGCCGACTCACCGGCTTCACCGGCATCTTGGTTGGTGGCTGCAGGCGCAGATGAGCTTCCCGTCAGAAATCCAGATTCAAAATCCGGTGGCGGCGCATCGCCCGTAAACAGGATCCTCGGCAGCGGCGGTGCCGAGGGGATCAATTCAATCCGACGCGCCTGTGCGCGGGCGGAAACCGGATTGCTCCACCGGGGCGTTTTCACTTCGGTTTCCGGGCGTGGAACCGGGGCAACCTTTGAAGGAGGATGGGTCGCCGCTGAGTCCGGGGATTTCGGGTCAGGGACCTTATCCGCAGGAACCGGCAACGGGGGCGGTACGTTGGCCCGGGCGGCCTTTTGGCGGGCCGGTTTGCTCGGCAGGGTTCTGGCCGCAGCTTCGGAGGTTTCCAGCGCCAACTCCATCCAGAGCTCCGGCTCCACCACATGGCGAGCGCTGACCCACCCCTGTCCGATAGGATCGAAGGCCCGCCGCACCAACGGCGACGGCTGAGGCCGGGCCCGCAGGACATCCACCGTCTGGTAGGGCGGTTGCCAGGGCTTGCCCGGCAAACACGCAACAGTCGGGGACGGTTCAGGCCGAAGCCTGATTTCAACCGCAGAGCCGGACTCGGAAACCGGCTGATCACCACGCCGAGAAGAGGAATTCTTCATGAGGCACGACTGGCCAAAAACGCCTGCGCGATTTGGCTACCCTCCCACCCCGTGTGCAACCCCGCAGTGTCGACCACAGCAGATTTTTCTGTGTCAGGTCCTGGATGAAAGTTGTCACCGGAGGCTCCGCCACCGGAAGGCCGTGGTCGTGCCTCTGGGGTACGCCGGAGGCGTTGAAGCGGGTAGCCCGGGGTGCGAAGCAACCCCGGGTAATGGGTACCCCAGGAGTCACCTACCCCGGCAGGGGTTGCAGACTCCCGAATCTTCGCACCCCGGCCGGGGTGCGGATCCAAATAGACACACCAGTGCCCGGGTACGTGCTACGCACGACCCGGGGCTATCGGCTTCAACGCCTCCGGCGTACAGACTCCTGCTGGCACCTGGAGACTTCGCACCCGGAGACTTCTCTTGAAACTTGAATCTGAACACTTCCAACTCCCCACAAAATGAACCGGATGCTCGCCAGCCTGAAGCCGTTCCTTGTCGCGGTCGGCCTCATTGCGCTTCCCCTGCTTCTCCTGTTCCGCGAGGGCTTCAGCGCCCCGAAGGTCCTGCGGGCAAATGACACGCCTTTCGGCCTCCTCAACGCGCAGGCCGACACCGCCCATGAGGCCTTCACCGGCCACTGGCGTAACCTGAACTGGCTCGGCCGGCAGGAGATCGAAGCGCTGCCCGTGCCCACCCAGGCCGCCTTCTTCGGACTGGGTTCCCCGGAGGCCTACGCCAAGTGGCACGCCCCCCTGGGACTCCTCTTCCTCGGGCTCTCCGCATGGTTCTATTGCCGCCGTTCCGGGTTCGCACCCGCCGTGGGCGTGCTTGCCGGCATCGCCGCCTCCCTCAGTGCCGATCCCTTCTCCTACGCCTGCTGGGGGCTGACGCCTCAGGCCTACACGCTCGGATTCGTCCTGCTCGCGCTCGGAGCGCTGCAACCGGGTGCGCCAGGCTGGCGCCAGTGGGTGCGCATCCTCCTCGCGGGTTTCGCCGTCGGCATGAACCTTTCCGAAGGCGCGGATGTCGGCGCGATCTTCAGCCTGTTCGTCGGAGCATCGGTCGCCTGGGAAACCTGGATGAACTCCGACCGCAAGCCGGCCTCCCTCGCACTGGGCGCGGCCCGCCTCGCCTTGGTCGCCGTCGCTGCCGCCTGGATCGGTGCCCAGGCCATCCGAAGCATTACCGGCTACGCCGTGAAGGACATCCAGGGCATGGACGCCTCCGCCGCCTCCACCGCCCAGCGATGGGATTACGTCACCGCCCTCAGCTACCCCAAGATCGAAACCCTCCGCCTCGCGATCCCCGGCCTCTTCGGTTACCTGACCGTCGCCCCGGACGAATCCGCCTATTGGGGCGGCGTGGGATTTGGCGACATGCGCTCGTCTGCCTCCGGAACCTACATGGGCCTCCTCGTCCTGCTCGTGGCCGGCTGGGCCGTGGCCCGGTCCCTGCGCGGCGGCCCCGATTCCCTGTACACCGAGGCGGAACGCCGCCGCATCTGGTTCTGGGCCATCGCAGGCGTGCTCGCGCTCCTGATCTCGTTCGGTCGCTTCTTCCCGCTGTTCCGGCTCGTCTTCGCGCTGCCGTTCCTTTCGACAATCCGCATTCCGATGAAGTACATCCACGTCCTCGTCGCCTGCGTGGTCGTGCTGTTCGCGCACGGATTGGAGGGCATCGGACGGGCCTACCTGAAGGAGTCCGCCAAGGACCTCCTTTCGGGAGTGGGATTCATCGGGGCCATCCAGCGCTGGTGGTCGAAGGCCACCGGGCACGACCTGTTCTGGAAGCGCCTGACCCTGGGGCTCACAGGCACCGCGGCCGTGGCCGCGATCCTTTACGCAGGCTCATCAGCCAGCGTCATCAGTCACCTGACTGCAACCGGATTCCCGGCGCAGGCCGCCAAGGAGATTTTCCAATTCAGCATCCGTGAAGTCTGGATCGCCCTCGGCGTCCTGGTCGCCAGCGCCGGACTGATCGTGGCCGTCTCCGCCCGCGCCTTCCGCAACCCCTCCCACGCCTGGTGGGCGCTGGGCCTGCTCCTCGCCGCCGACCTTTACCGCGCCAACATCCCGTGGGTCACCTACCTCGACAAGGATTGGCTCTACCAGACCAACCCCGTCGTCGACCTCCTCCGCACAGGCACCGCCGACCACTCCCGGGTCACCGCCCGCCTACACCCGGAGTCGCGCAGCATGCTGACCGCACCCAAGGACGGCTACCTGCCCGCCGTCCACAACCTCTGGCTCGAACACCACTTCCAGTACTACCGCATCCCGACGCTCGACATCATCCAGATGCCGCGCAAACCCGTCCTCGACGCCGGTTTCCTCGCGGCCTTTGCGCTCCCCGACGGACGCCTTGATCCGCGCCGTACCGGACGGCTCTGGCAACTGACGTCGGTCCGCCACGTCATCGGTGCCGCCGCCATCGGAGCCCAGTTGAACGACTCCTTCGCCCCGGCCGGAACCACCTTCAAGCCCGCCCTCACCTTCCGACTCCAGCCCAAGGCCGGCGTGTCCGAGGAGCGGATGAACCAACCCGACAGCCACACCGCCGCCACGAGCCCCGACGGTCCTTATGCCGTCTTCGAATTCACCGGCGCTCTGCCGCGGGCGCTCCTGCTCTCCCGATGGTCGGTCGAAACCAACGACGCCAAGGCCATCGAACGGGTCCTTGCCCCGGAGTTCAACCCGACCGCCGAAGTGCTCCTCTCCAGCGAAGCCACCGGCATCACCGCGGGTGCGTCCACCAACCGCGGCGAGGTCACGATCACCGAGTTCAAGCCCCGCCAGATCACCCTGAAGACGAAATCTTCCCAAGCCGGCGTGCTCCTCCTGAACGACCGTTGGCACGAACATTGGCGCGCCACCCTGGACGGCAAGGACACCGCCGTGCTGCGCGCGAATTACATCATGCGCGGCGTTCCCCTTCCCGCCGGCGAACACACCGTGGTGTTCCGTTACGATCCACCCCACGGCACCCTCACGATCACGCTTTCCGCCATCGCCGTCGGCGCACTGCTCCTGCTCACCCTCGCCTTCGTCGCGCCGCCCACCGCTCCCACTTCCCCCGCGAAGTCGGCGTAATCGGCCATCCCCATTCGCGCCGCACCCGCACCAACCGTTCCTCCAAGGATGAACCCCCGTTCCCCCAGCCACCTCGACCACGTCCGGAACGACGATGCCTACGCCGACATCCTCGCGGGCTGGGATGCCGCCTTCTACGCGAAGTTCACCGATACCCTGCGCCCCACCACACCCGGCGGACGCCTCCTCGATATCGGCTGCGGGGTCGGTCAGGTCGTGGCCACCCTGACGCGCGAAGGCTTCGAAGCCCACGGCGTCGATGTCGCCGCCCCCAACATCGATCGCACCCACGCCTTCACCAACCGCTGCCTCCTGTACGACGGCGGAAACCTCCCGTATCCGGACAACCACTTCGACACCGTCGGTGCGCTCAACGTCGTCGAGCACGTCGAGGATCCCGAGGACTTCATCCGCGAAGCTGTCCGCGTCTGCAAACCCGGCGGGCGTGTCGTCCTGAGCAGCCCCAATTTCCTCCGGTTCCTCGGCTTCCGCGATTACCACCCGCGCATGCGCGGCATCGGCAACAAGTGGCGCAACCTCCACGCGCTCCTCGACCGCCGCCGCCGCATGAACTCAAGCCCCGCCGACGTGCGCTTCGAACGGATGACGCCCATCATCAAGGAACCGTTCACCCCCGACGACGACGCCATCGTCTGCACCAACGCCCTCGACATCGCCTTCTTCCTCGAACGTTCCGGCTGCCGCATCGAAAGGGTGGAGTGCACCGACCGCTACGTCCCCGCCGCCCTCGGTTGGCTGCTCAATCTCACGCCGCTGAAGTTCGGCCTCTTCAACGCCTTCGTCGTCGGCCGGAAGCGGTGATCGGTGGAACATAGAAACCGGCCAATGGCCTAAACACAGTCAGATCATTGCCCATTTCAGCCCTGTGTCTTGTCCTTGGTCACCGAACCCTGAATCCATGATCGACCGTATTGTCATCGAGAACTTCAAGTCCCTGCGCCAGGTAGAACTTTCGCTGGGTTCCTTGAATCTATTCATCGGCACCAATGCCAGTGGCAAGTCGAACTTCTTCGATGCGCTGCGACTCCTTCAGGGACTCTGTCACGGGTTCACGGTCAACGAGGTTCTCGATGGGAAGCCTCGCAGCGATACCAGCGAGGTCTGGGATGCCATCCGCGGCGGAAGCACCCGCGCATGCTTTGCCAACGCCGCAACGTCTTCCGAGATCGGTATCAGCGTCGCTGGACACCTCCACAGGAACTCGGGAGATCGATGGGAATACGCGGTCCGCCTCCATCCAACCAGCGGCCGGATCACCCAGGAAAGCCTGACGGTTGGAGACCTGATCTTCGACTCAGCCCCTGTCTCAACCAACTCCTCGGGTGCCGCCATTCGGGTCAAGTGCTACACGGGCAACCCTGGAACTCCACTGCACCTGGAATTTGGACGCTCCCGCTCCGTATTGTCCCAGATGGCTCGCGGACGGCTCGACATCCGGCCGGAGCACGCAGAATCGGCCCTTCAGGTCGCCCGAATACTGAGCAACACCCAACGCGTGGACCCGTCCCCGGCCATCCTTCGCGGGTACTCGCAGGCACACCACATCCGGAGGATGGGTGAACATGGGGAAAATTTCGCAGCACTCGTCAAAACGCTGTCTGAAGATCCAGCAACAAAGGATGCCTACCTTGCCTGGTTGCGTCAGTTGCGCCCTGCCGAGGTCGATGATGTGGGTGTGTTGAGTGGAGCGCTCGGTGAACCGCTCTTCATGCTCACGGAAGGAGGAACGCAATTCCCGGCTCAGGTCCTCAGCGATGGAACTCTGCGATTTGCCGCCATCGCTGCGGCCTTCTTCCAACCCGACATGCCCGGGATCCTGACCATCGAAGAACTCGAGAATGGGATCCACGCAGGACGCGTACGGCTCTTGGTCGAACTCCTGCGCAGCCGCGCAAACGCAGGGGCTACCCAAATCATGGCAACCACACATTCGCCCATTGTCCTCGCTTGGCTCAAACCTGAGGAATACCGGACAACCTTCTTCTGCAAGCGGAGCGAAGAAACCGGCGAATCCCACATCAGTCCGCTGTCGGAGATCCCTCACTTCAACGAAGTCGTGAAGCGTCAACCCATCGCCGACCTCTTTTCGGAAGGTTGGCTGGAGGCCGCCCTGTGAGCTACCGCGTCCTCGTCATCCCCGAGGACCCCACCTACAACGGCTACATCCTCAGGCCGCTCGTGGAAGCGATCCTCGCCGATGCGGGCCGTCCCAAGGCGAAGGTGCAGGTCCTGACCAATCCGCGGATGACTGGCTACGACCATGCCAAGGAAGCCATCAGCGGCCGACTGGTCGACAGCTACGCTCACTGGGATCTGTGGATCTTCGTGCCGGATGCAGACCGGGCAGGCGCTGAAGCCATGCGCCTTCTCGAGCAGGACCTTCAGGAAAAGGGTGTCACCCTGCTCTGTTGCCCGGCACAACCCGAGGTAGAAATCTACGCCTGCGCAGCCTTCCGATCCGAGATCCCCGCTGGCTGGTCTGCTGCACGTCGGGACACCCGGATGAAGGAGACCGTCTTTGAGCAGATCCTCCGGACCCACGGGGATCCCCGTCGTCCGGGAGGGGGGCGCGATCTGCTGATCGAAGCATCCCTCCGCAACCTGCCGCTCCTCTTCCAACTCTGTCCTGAACTTGCAACCCTGCGGGACCGCATCGCTGATTCATTAAGGTCCTGATCTCTCAGTTCACAGCGCCACCTGGAAAACCGCCCCGGCCACCACGCCCACCACCGTCCCCACCGCGACCTCCATTCGCGTGTGACGCTGCAGCACCAACCGGGACCACCCCACACCGCTCGTCAGCAACGCCAAGGCCAATGCCGCCCAGACCGACGGCAGGACGGCGATCGCCGCGAACAGGTCAAACGCTACGTGTTGCGAGAGCTTCATCCGTCGTCGCAACACGATCGCCGCCAACACCACCCCGCCGCTGCACGCCGGCCACAGGTAAAGGTCCGGGCTCCCGCCCGATGTCAGGAACCCCGCCAACGCCGCCCCGAACAACAGCACCGCGGTGAATCCGTTCAACTGGTTGCGCTCCGCCGGTTCGCTCGCATCCACATGCTTCCAGTGCCCCAGCCACACCCGCACCGCACTGAACACGAGCACCACCACCCCGATCCCCACCGTCACCCCGATCGTCGTCGACCGCGTCGCCATCGAAACCCCGCGCTCCCGCCCCGACACCATCACCGCCAGTGGGAGCACCAGCACCGGATGACCGACAATCGAAATCACACGGGCTAGTACAAGGCGGGACATCAGGTAGGGAAAAGCGTGTGTGGGCATAGCCCGGATTCGGATCCGAGTGCGAGCTTGCGATGCCACGAAGCGAACGGTAGCTCCTCCGAAATGGCCTTGCGGATGACGAGACGTGGGGAGGAAGCTCGTCAGGCTTTCGCCTCCACGATCACCTCCACCCATGAAATCGCTGCTCGTTCCCACGCTGCTGATGGCCTTACTGCTGTCGATGAGGATCGCGCCCAGGTTCTGGGAATCGCTCTACGATGCCATCGCCCTCCGG
>JBIKWS010000338.1:0-4984 GCA_044356195.1 Cyanophyceae cyanobacterium | reverse complement strand
GGTGAGGACGCCCTGATTCAGGACGAGGGTGCCGTCGCGCACCTCGATGTCGCCGTGGCCCGCGAAGGGGGTAACGACCCATCCGTCGAGCGATTTGCCGTCAAAAAGCGGCTGCCAATCGGCGGCAAGGAGCCGGTTGGCCGCGAAAAGGAGGATCATCCACCAGCGAAGGCGCATGAGCGGGGAGCATGGGGAGGAAGTGGTGGGGTGGAAGGGTGAAGTTGGGAGTGCGCCTCCAAAACCTTGATGGTGGTCGCTTTGACTTGCGGGTGTCGGGTGACGTAACATGGCCTCAATGAACGTGACGCGTCACAGCGACGCCAATTTTGAAGCGCAGCTGATCCGGGCAGCTGGCGGTTCGAGCCTGTTTGACCCGGTGATCGATGAACGGACGCGGACCATCGTGGAATCGGTGCGGGCAAAGGGGGATGCCGCACTGGTGGAGCTGACGGAACGATTTGACGGAGCAAAGCTGACGGCAGCCGGCCTGGCCGTGCCGGCCGCGGAACTGGCGGCGGCGATGGAGGGCGTCGATGAGGCGCTGAAGGCCGCGGTGGCGGACGCGCACAAGAGCGTGCAGGTGTTCGCCTCGAAGTCCTTGCGGGTGGATTGGCAGACCAAGAACCACCATGGCGCGGCCGTGGGCGAGAAGTTCGATCCCTTCCAGCGCGTTGGCATCTACATCCCCGGTGGCACGGCACCGTTGGTCTCCACGGCCCTGATGACGGTGACGCTGGCGAAGGCCGCCGGCTGTCCCGAGATCGTGGTCTGCACGCCGCCGGGCAAGGACGGGAAGGTGAATCCGGCGCTGCTGTACGCCGCGCAGGTGGCCGGCGCGACCGAGATCTACAAGGTGGGTGGCGCGCAGGCCATCGCGGCCATGGCGCTCGGGACCGGCAAGATCGCCCGGGTCCAGAAGGTCTTCGGACCCGGCAACGCGTACGTCGTGGCGGCCAAGCGCCTGTTGTTCGGATATGTCGCGGTGGATCTGCTGCCCGGACCCAGCGAGGTGCTGGTGCTGGCGGACGATTCCGCGAACCCGAAGTTCGTTGCCGCGGACCTGCTGGCGCAGGCGGAACACGGTTCCGGCCACGAACGCGTCTGGATGATCACCACGTCCGGGAAATTGCTGAAGGCAGTCGAGAAGGAAGTCACCCGCCAGCTCGCCAAGCTCTCGCGTCGGACGTTCATCGAGAAGGCGCTGACCGCGAACGGATGGCTGATCCATGTCGAGGAACTCGACCACGCCATCGCGCTGGCCAACCGGCTTGCCCCCGAGCACTGCGAGATCATGACGGCGCATGCCCGTGACGTCGCGCGCCGTGTGACGACGGCCGGGGCGATCTTCCTGGGCGATTATTCGCCGACGGTCCTCGGGGATTACGTGGCGGGCCCAAGCCACGAGTTGCCGACCGGCGGTGCCGGGCGATCCTTCGCGGGCCTGACGGTGGATCAGTTCCAGCGGCGCACGAGCGTGGTCGAGTATGGCAAGGGCGCACTCAAGCAGGCCCTCGCCTCGGTGCAGAAGTTCGCCCAGGTCGAAGGCCTCGATGCCCACGGCCGTTCGGCGACGATCCGTGCGGACAAGTAGGACGGTGCCTGCGTTCCGTGTGGATGCCTGTGTGGTTTCCGCAGTGAACGGCTGCGTGCGGCAGACGGTGGACGGTGTGGAATCCCTGTGATGAAGACGACGAAATCCTCGGTGAAGAAGTCCGGTGTGGCAGCGCGTGTCCGTCCCCTGGTGCAGGCGTTGCACGCCTACGTCCCCGGTGAGCAGCCGAAGATCCGCGGCCTGATCAAGCTCAACACCAACGAGAATCCCTATCCCCCGGCCCCGGCGGTGCTCAAGGCCACGCGAGCCGCGGTGGATGAACGGTTGCGGTTGTATCCGAATCCGACCTCCAGCGCCCTGAGGGCGAAGCTCGCGCAGATGCACGGCTGCGGGCCTGAGAACATCTTCATCGGGAACGGTTCGGATGAGGTTCTCGCCTACCTGATACGGGCGTTCGCAGAACCCTTGTCCGCGGTGACGCCGACCACGTTGGGTAAGGCGACAGTCCAATACCTGTGGCCGTGCTATTCGTTGTATCCGGTGCTGGCGGAGACGCACGGGGCGCGGGCGAAGGCCGTGCCGTTGCTTGAGGATTTCGCCTTGCCGGCGGTGCCGGCGTTGAAGCGCGGCGGTGAATGGGATTTTGAGGCGGCGCTGAGTCTCGTGACCACGCCGAATGCACCCAGCGGACGCGGCTATTCGCGGGAGGAACTGGAGGCGTTGTGCAAGGCCCAGAAGGGCGTGATCGTGCTCGACGAGGCCTACGTGGACTTCGCCGAGGGACATTCCGCGGACCTCGCACTGAAGTATCCGCACGTCGTGGTCGCACGGACCTTTTCGAAGGCCTACTCCCTGTGCTTCCAGCGGGTGGGATATTGCATCGCGCATGCGGACGTGGTCGCAGCGTTGGACAGGGTCCGCGACAGCTACAACGTGAACGGGCTCGGTCAGGTGGCTGCGGAGGCCACGCTTGATCACCTGCCGTACTACCGGAAGGGATTTGCCAAGGTCATCCGGACGCGGGAACGGTTGCGTCGGGAATTGAGTGGGCTGGGTTGGAAGGTGCTGCCGAGCCAGACGAATTTCCTCCTCGCAGAACCTCCGGGGCTTCCCGCGAAGGCGTGGCTCGAACGGTTGCGTGAGAAGAAGATCCTCGTGCGCTGGTTCTCGCTCCCCGAGATCCAGCAATACCTGCGGATCACCATCGGCACCGACGCGGAAATCGACGCCCTCCTGCGCGCCGTGCGTGCGGTGTCGCGCGCCGGATGAGGACGCCAGCGATGGGCGGCGCGGCGAATCCGGGATCGTTTGCCGCAGGGCAAGCCTGGGGATTCGTGGATGCGGGCGAGGTCGCCCCCGCCCTGAACATGGCCTTCGACGAGGCGCTGCTGTTGCAGGCGGCGGAGGTCGGGGTTCCGGTCTTCCGGTGGTACGGATGGGCTTCGCCCGCGGCGACGTTCGGATACTTCCAGAAATACGCGGAGATCGAGACCTGGACCCGGATCCGGCCGCTGCTGCGGCGTCCGACCGGCGGTGGATTGGTCCCGCACCTGGCCGATTGGACCTACGCCTTTGCGGTGCCTCCCGGGCACCCGTGGTACGCGTTGCGCGCCCCGGAAAGTTACGAACGGATGCACCGCTGGCTGGAACGGGCGTTTCAGGAATGCGGCGTTCCCACCGAGGTTGCGAACTGTTGCGAACTGACCGGACCCGGGCAGTGTTTCCTGGGCTGGGAGAAGTTCGACCTGTTGCACGGAGGCCGGAAGATCGCCGGTGCCGCCCAGCGCCGGAATCAGTCGGGGCTGCTGATCCAGGGCAGCATCCAGCCGGTACCGGGCGGCGTCGACCGGGCCGGATTTGCGTCGGCCCTCCGAACGGTGGCCGGACGCGACTGGCAGGTGGAATGGGAGACGAAGCCGGCCTCCGTGTGGGAGGTGCAGGCGCGGGAATTGGCAGCAACGCGGTACGAGGACGATGGCTACCATCGTCGTCGGTGAAAGGATCAAGACGTGAACAAGCAGGAAGTGCTGGGGAAGATTGTCGAGAAGTTGGCTGCCGAGCTGGATCTCTACCTGCGCGCGGCAAAGACCGCCGCTGCGGAAGCCACCGATGAACAGAGCAAGGCCGAGAACAAGTACGACACCCGCGGACTGGAGGCTTCGTATCTCGCGCGTGGACAGTCCCGGCAGGCCGCCGAGATCGAGTCTGCCGTGCTGCTGTTCCGTGGCCTCGCGACGAAGCGGTTTGCCGAAACGGATCCCATCGACATTGGTGCCTTGGTCGAATTGAAGGGCCGGCGCGCCCGGGCGTTCTATTTCATGGGACCGAAGGCGGGCGGAACCGAAGTCGAACACGCCGGCGAGGAGATCACGGTGATCACGCCGCCCTCCCCGTTGGGCGGCCAGTTGATGGGAAAGAAGGTGGGCGACCGCGTGAAGATGCCCTCCGGCGAGGAGTTCAAGGTCGCCTCGGTGGTTTGAGGCCCAGGGCTGTCAGTGCCCGCGTCCCAGAGCGGCGGGCGGCAGGCCGGTGCGCATGTGGCGGACGTCGATAGCGTCCATGCCGGCGGCGCGGATGGCCTGCATGCCGAGGTCGGTGTCCTCGAACCCACGGCAACGGAGCGGGTCGACGCCGATGCGGCGGGCGGCTTCGAGGAAGATGTCGGGTGCGGGCTTCTGGCGGGTGACATCCTCGTTGGTCACAACGGCATCGAACCATCCCAGGATGTCGAGGTGTTCGAGGATGTGTCGGATGGCGTGGCGGGAGCCGCCGGAGGCGACGGACATGGGGATCTTTCCGCGGTGTTCGCGGGCGATGGCAACGACCTCTTCAACCGGGCCGACCTCGGGGAGGAAGTGAAGGTAGAGCTCCTCCTTTTCGTGGGCGAGGGCGAGGGGATCGATGTCGGGCCGATCCTGCTCCTGGGCGAGGATGCGGAGGATGTCGCGGGTGGGCACGCCACCGAGCGAGTAGAAGCGGGTTTCGGAGAAGACGAGACGATGACGCTCGGTCAACTCCTGCCAGGCGCGCCAATGAAGCGGCATGGTGTCGGCAAGGGTGCCGTCGCAATCGAAGACGAGACCGGCGGGAATGAAGGAGGACATGGGAGTCAATTGTGGAGCAGGGCGAGGCGTTCCTGAACCTCGCGGCCGATGAGGGGATCGAAGATGGGGTCGCAGTTGCCTTCGACGAAGGCGGAGAGGTTGTAGAGGGTGACCTCGATGCGGTGGTCGGTGACGCGGTTCTGGGGAAAGTTGTACGTCCGTATCTTCTCGGAGCGGTCGCCGGTGCCGACCTGGCCGCGGCGTTCGCGGGCCATCTTCTCGGCTTCCTCGGCGAGCTTCCGTTCGAGGAGGCGGGAGCGCAGGACCATCATGGCCTTGGCCTTGTTCTTGTGCTGGGAACGTTCGTCCTGGCAGCGGACCTCAAGTC
>JBIKWS010000816.1:0-2504 GCA_044356195.1 Cyanophyceae cyanobacterium | reverse complement strand
TTGACGCCCTGGCCGCCATGGCCGCCGGCGCGGCAGACGGAGATGTCGAGGTCCTCGTTCTTGATCTCGACGTCGACTTCCTGCGCCTCGGGCAGCACGGCCACGGTGGCGGTGCTGGTGTGGATGCGTCCCTGCGCTTCGGTGGCGGGAACGCGTTGCACGCGATGGACGCCGGACTCGTGTTTCAGGCGCTTGAAGACGTCCTGGCCCGAGATGAGGAGAACGACCTCCTTCAGTCCGCCCAGATCGGAAGTGGAGGCGTCGAGCGTCTCGACCTTCCATCCGCGTTCCTCGGCATACCGGGAATACATCCGGCAAAGGTCGGCGGCGAACAGGGCGGCCTCGGCACCGCCGGCGGCCGCACGGATCTCGACCACGGAATTGCGCGAATCCGTGGGGCTGGGCGGCGCGATGCCATCGAGGAGTCGCAGGGTCAGGCGCTGGTGCTCGGGTTCGAGCCGTTGGAGTTCCTCGGCGGCCATGAGCCCCATTTCGGAATCCGGGCCTTCGGCCAGCAGGAGGGCCTTGTTCTCGGTGATCTCGGTGCCGGCGCGGATCCAGGCCTCACCGTCGCTGACGAGATCGCGGAGGCGGGAATGTTCGCGGGTGAGTTCCTGACCCTTCTGCGCGTTGGCGAAGGCGTCCGGGGACGACAGGAGCGCCTCCACCTCGTCGAAACGGCGGCGGAACTTCTCGATGAAGGGAAGGAGGTCCATGGGAGTGGCGTGGAAGGGTTGAAAAAACAAACCCGCCCGCGGGCAGCCCATGAGGGCGTGCCGGCGGGCGGGTGATGGAAGGGGGCGCTAGGCCTTCTTCTTCTTGGAATTCGCCTCTGCCTGAGCGGCCTGAGCGGCCTGCGTCTTGGCGAGACGTTGCTGGAACTTGTCCACACGGCCAGCGGTGTCGACGAACTTTTGCTGCCCCGTGTAGAACGGATGGCAGGCATTGCAGATGCCGAGCAGGATCTGCGGCTTGGTCGAGCGTGTCTCGATCACATTGCCGCAGGCGCAGCGCATCTCGCTCTGCACATAACGCGGATGAATATCAGCCTTCATGTAACGAAAAAGAGGGGCGAAAGTACCAGCCGAGTACCGCCTGACAAGGTTGATTTTCGGAAGAGTTCGATTCCGCGCTGCGGGGGAGTTCCCAGCGGCCAGTTGCCAGTTCCCAGAACCAGGCGACACCCGACTGTAGGCCGCGTGCCCTCACGCGGCGGCGGTGAGAGGGATCTGCGTATGGGGGTACGCGGTCTTCAGGGGGAACGACCCGATGCAGGAGTCGCTACGCCGGAGGCGTTTGAGCGGATAGCCCCGGGTCGTGCGAAGCACGCACCCGGGGAATGATGTGCTGAATGCAATCCGCACCCCGGCAGGGGTGCGAAGAGTTGGGAGTCTGCAACCCCTGCCGGGGTAGGTGACTCCTCGAGTCACCCGGACCCGGGGTCGCTTCGCACCCCGGGCTACCCGCTTCAACGCCTCCGGCGTAACCCAGAGGCACGCGCCAGGACTTCTGGTGGCGTGGCCTGCGGGGGGGAGTTCCCAGTGGCCAGTCGCCAGTTCCCTCCCGACTGTAGGCCGCGTGCCCTCACGCGGCGGGCTTGGGGCTGTTTCGCGGCAGGAATCAGGCATTCCGGAAACGGAAAGGTTCCGGTTCGCGGCGGTTCTGTGGCAGAACTACGGCGTGGTTCCGACCAATTCGAAGGCAGCCGGTGGTGGAGGGCTGGAGGTTCGCGCGCTGACGACATCGGCCCGCGACGTGGGTCGGTTCTGCCGGGTGCAGCTGGAATTGCAGGGAAACGAACCGCATTCGGTGCTGCCATTGCGTCTGGAGGTGGAAAAGGTGCTCTCGGACGCGAATCCGTTCTGGTGTCATGCGGAACGGGCCTTGTGGGTCGCGTTCCGGGGTGGCCGGGCCGTGGGGAGGATTGCTGCGGTGCTTGATGCGGAGCATGCCCGCCATCACGGAGAGCGCTGCGTATTCTTCGGCTTCTTCGAAGCGGTGGATGATCCGGCGGTAGCGGCCACCCTCTTCGCAGAAGTCGAACGGTGGGCTGCAACGCGGGAAGCCGGGCGGATCCGTGGTCCGCTGAATCCCAACATCAATGAGGAATGTGGCCTGCTGGTGGAGGGTTTCGACCGGCCGAACGCAGTCATGATGCCGTACAATCCGCCGTATCACGGCCGGTTGATCGAAGGGGTGGGCTTCACGAAGGCCAAGGATCTGGTCGCCTTCGATCTCGTGCTGGCCGACAGCCCGCATGCGCGCCTCATCCGGTTGCGGGACGGATTGAAGCGTCGGTCGCCGGGGATCGAGTTGCGGGCGGTCACCCGAAAATCGCTGAAGTCGGACTTGCCGGACCTGAAGGCGATCTACAACGCCGCATGGGAACGGAACTGGTCGGCGGTGCCCATGAGCGCGGAGGAGATCGACTTTCTGGCGGAACGGTTGGAGCCGTTGCTGGTGAACGGCCTGGTGTGGATGGCTTCGGTGAAGGGGGAACCGGC
>JBIKWS010000162.1:0-7509 GCA_044356195.1 Cyanophyceae cyanobacterium | reverse complement strand
CCCGGCTGAAGGCGATCCATGAGGCCCGCCAGAAGGCCAAGGACATTGCCGCCGGCAAGAAGGACGACAAGAAGGCCGCCGCGGCCAAGAAGAAGAAGTAAAGGAAACTGAGCGATGAAACTCGCGATCAAAGATCTCAAGGGTAATCCCGCCGGCGAACTCGACGTTACGTTCGAGGTCATCGAAACCGGCCGTGGAACGCAGGCGGTGCATGACACCGTTGTGGCGTTCATGGCAGGGCAGCGCAGTGGCACGGCTTGTGCCAAGACCATGGGCGAGGTGAACGGCACCGGAAAGAAGCCGTGGCGCCAGAAGGGAACGGGCCGTGCGCGTGCCGGTTCCTTCGCCAGCCCATTGTGGCGTGGTGGTGGCGTGGTTCACGGGCCAAAGCCCCGGGACTTCTCCAAGAAGGTCAACAAGAAGGTGGCCAAGCTCTCCCTGCGCAAGGCGTTGAGCGAGCGCTTGAAGGCTGGTGACATCCTGGTGGTTGACGAGTTCAAGCTCGCTGCCGCCAAGACCAAGGAGTTCGCAGGCGTCTTGCGGAATCTCGGTGTGGATGGTGGCACGGTTCTGGTGGTTGTTGCTGGGGCGGATGACGCCATCGAGCGCGCCTCGCGGAACATCCTCGGTGTTGGGTTGGCCACGGCGACGACGGTCAATACCTACGAGTTGCTCCGGTACGACAAGTTGGTCTTCACCAAGGAGGCATTTGCCAAGGTTGAAGCCCGGCTCGCTGACTGAAATCCCCAGCCCTCCGAACCATGACTTCCTTCGATATCGTCAAGACCATCCGGATCACCGAGAAGGGCACCCTTCAATCCGAGAAGTTCAACCAGTACACGATCGTTGCTGATCGGCGCGCCAGCGCCCCGGCGATCAAGCGTGCGGTGGAAGAACTCTTCAAGGTGAAGGTGCTCCGGGTGAACACCCAGAACGTCCCGGGCAAGGCCCGCCGTCAATCCACCAAGGCCGCCGGTCGCACCAGCGACTGGAAGAAGGCCATCATCACCCTCAAGGAGGGTGAGAAGATCGACCTGCACTGATTGCAGTTCGGTTTCTCTGGGGCGGCGTCCGGCATCTTGCTGGCGCCGCCCTTTTTGTTTTCCACCACCCCACGGGCTTGTGATGCCACCTTTGGAATCCTACCCATCCACCGCAACAGGCCGGACCCAATGGATCGTTGAGTCGCGTCTTGGGGTGGGCCGGATGCCGGTTTCTGCCGATCGAGCTTATGCGTGGCTGAAGGAGGAAGAACGCCAGGCGGACGGCCGGATGGCGGCGGGGATCACGGTGTTTCTGGTGAACCGGGAATGTCCGTGGCGATGTGCCATGTGCGATCTCTGGCGGTACACGCTGCCGGTGCAGGCACCCGCGGGGTCCGTCCCACGTCAGATCGATGTCGCCTTCCGGGAAGCGGGGATCGAAGGCCTGGAATGGGTGAAGCTCTACAATGCAGGGTCGTTTTTCGATAACGGTGCGATTCCAGCCTCTGATCTGCCGGCGATTGCTGGGCTCTGCGAAGGATTCTCGCGGGTCATCGTGGAATGTCATCCCTCGTTGGTGGGGCCCTCGCTGCTCCGCTTCCGGGACCTTCTTGGGGCGCGCACCAGACTCGAGGTGGCCATGGGGTTGGAGACGGCGCATCCGGAGGCTCTGGAACAGTTGAACAAGCGATTCGACCTCGCCGGATTCCGCCGTGCCGCGCGCTTCATCCGGGAGAATGGCTGCGATCTCCGTGTGTTTTTGTTGGCTCGTCCCCCTTTCGTTCCGGTGGCGGAGGTTGAGCCTTGGCTTGAGCGCTCCATCGAGTTCGCCATGGATTGCGGTGCAGACCCCGTCGTGGTCATTCCGACCCGTCTGGGAAATGGGACCATGGAGCGGTTGGTCGCGCTAGGGCTTCACTCCGCCCCGACTCTCTCGCTGCTGGAGCATGGCATGCGTTTTGGTCTCGGGCGTCGACGTGGGCGGGTATTCGCGGATTTGTGGGACGTTGAACGCCTGGTGGGAGCGGATACTGACATGGCTTCGCGTCGTGAGGCTCTGGAACGGATGAATGTGTTGCAGGAAGCGGGGTGGTGAGCCTGTTCGGGGGGCGGCGATGTCCTCATCGCCTTGGGAATGGCTTTCGAGCGGCCGCGAGGATGTCGCCCGGTTCAACAATGCCGCGGATCTCATCGACGCGGACTATCGCGTTCTGGCTTCGAACGCGCGCAGTCGGCCATGGGCCCCCGAAACAGGGTGTGCAACCTGGCCGATCTGATGGTTCGCCTGTTCTTCGAGGGTTGGTTGCCGCGATGGTGAATGACCTGAACAAGGGACTCGACCGGATTGCTTCGAGTCGATAGGCAGGGTGGGAGCCCCTTGATCCTGTGCGTACGCCTGCGTTGAACCTTTGTTTACGGAGTTTCCGTCCATCCATTGCGGTGGTTGCGGGAGTCAGTGTTTCGACGGCGCTGCTGACAGCGGCCGACCCGGCGGCGTGGGCGACGGTGCAACCGGACTTCAAGGAATTCTGCCTGAGCTGTCATTCGACGGAAAAGCAGAAGGGTGATCTCGATCTGGAGCAGTTCCGGACGTTGGAGGACATCCGCAAGCAGCCGAAGGTCTGGCAAGCGGTGGTCGAACAGATCGAGTTGGGCGAGATGCCCCCGAAGGACAAGCCGCAGCCGACGTCGGCACGGCGGGAAGCGATGTTGGATTGGGCGCGCTCGACGCTGGACGCGTTGGCTCTGGAGAAGGCAGGCGATCCGGGGCCGGTCCTCCTGCGGCGGCTTTCGAACGCCGAGTACACGCACACGATCCGGGACCTGACGGGCGTGGCCGCATTGGATCCCGCACAGGAGTTCCCTGTGGATGGCGCTGCCGGGGAGGGATTCGTCAATACGGGGCAGTCGTTGGTGATCTCGCCGTCGCTTCTGACGAAGTACCTCGATGCCGCGAAGGGTGTGGCCGCACATGCGGTCCTGCTGCCTGAAGGGATTTCGTTTTCGCCGCACACCACTCGCCGAGACCAGACCGAGGAGCTGATGGGGCGGATCCGGACCCTGTATCGCCAGTACAGTGACGCGGGTGGGGCCGACCGCGTGAACCTTCAGGGAATCATCTTCGACACGAATGAGGGTGGGCGTGTTCCGGTAGCGAAGTACCTGACGGCGACCATCGAGGAACGTGCGGCTCTGAGCACGGGCGCGGCAGAGATCGAGCGGGTGGCGAAGGCCCGTGGGCTGAGCGCGAAGTATTTGGGAACGCTGTATGCGGCGCTGCGGGACGAACGTTCCTCCTTCCTTCTGGACCCAATCCGTGAGCGCTGGCGCAAGGCCACGGTGGCGGAGGTGTCAGGGTTGGCCGCGGACATCGCGGCGTGGCAGGCCGCGGTCTGGAAGTTCAGTCCGGTGGGACACATTGGGAAACTCGGCGGACCGAAGGCCTGGATGGAGCCGGTCACGCCGGTCTTGGCCCGTCAGGAACTGCGCTTGAAGGTTCCGGCCGAGCCGTCGACGGGTGATTGGACGGTCTATCTCGCGGCCGGCAATGCGGGGGACGGTGCAACGGGGGATGTGGTGCGGTGGGTTCAACCGCGCCTTTCGATTGCCGGGAAGCCGGAGATTCCGCTCGTGGGATTGCGCGGGCGGGTGGGTGCTTTGGAAGCCAGGCGCGAGCGGTTTGCTGCCAGCATCGGCAAGTACCTGGCCGCGGCTGCGGAGTCCGCAGCGGCAGCGGCATCCGATCTGGATGGCATTGCCTCCCGGCACGGCGTCCAACGCGATGAGTTGGCGCTTTGGCTGGATTACCTCGGGTTGGGGCCTGCGGGTCCACTGAAGGTGACGGGCCACATGGCGACGGCCCAGCGGTCGTTGGCTGGCCATGCGTTCGTGAACGGCTGGGGTCATCCGGACCTGCCGAGCATCGTCGCCAATGCCTCCGATCAGCCGGTTCGCATTCCCGGAGATCTGCGCGCCCATTCGGTCGCCATGCATCCGTCGCCGACGCTCCAGGTGGCAGCGGGATGGCTCAGTCCGATGGACGGGGCAGTGACGATCCAGGGCGTCGTGCAGCATGCGCATCCGGAATGTGGGAATGGCGTGACGTGGTCGGTCGAAGTGCGTCGGGGATCGACGCGACGTCGGTTGGCGCAGGGGATTTCCCACGGGGCGAAGGAAGTTGCCTTTGGTCCGCTTGCGTCCATGCAGGTCCAGACGGGGGACCTGATCTCGGTGCTGATCGGGCCGCGGGACGGCAATCATTCGTGTGACCTCACGCGCGTGGACCTGACGATCACGCCGGCCGACGCCAGCCAACGCTGGAACCTGGCGACGGACGTCTCTCCGGACATCACGGCAGCGAATCCTCACGCGGATCGGCAGGGGCATGCGGGTGTCTGGCACTTCTACACGGAGGCGGTGACTGGGGCGGGCGACTACGCCGCCGTGGTGCCGGCAGGATCGCTGCTGGCGCGGTGGATCGAAGCGAGGGACGCGACCACCCGTGCGGCCTTGGTGGCGGAATTGGTACGCCTCGTTTCGCCGGAGGGTGGTTCGTCGGCCAAAGGACCGGATGCGGAGCTCCGGCGTCAGTTGCTGTCCCTGTCGGGGCCTTTGCTTGGGGGGGCGCGGCTTGCGGTTTCGGGTGAGTTGCCGGTGAACGGGGGTGGTGTGACTTGGGGATTGGATCCGGGGATTTTTGGCAAGCCACCGGCTTCGGTGGACGTGGCGGAAGTGAGGCCGATGGACCTGTGCGTGCAGGCGCCTTCCATTCTCGAAATCCGGTTGCCGCGCGAATTGGTGGCCGGACGCGAATTCGTGGTTACTGGGGAGTTGGAGCCGCGATCCGGTGCGGCAGGATCCGTCCAGTTCGCGCTCTCCACGAATCGACCCTCGATGAGCGGTGGGGTGGCCGGACTGCCGGTGGTTGTTGCGGATGGCGGGCCGGCCCGGGCACGCGTCGAAGCCGGGCTTGAGTCATTCCGGGCGCTCTTCCCGGCGGCGCTCTGCTACACGAAGATCGTGCCGGTGGATGAGGTCGTGACGCTGACGCTGCATCATCGCGAGGACGATGCCCTGCGGCGACTCATGCTCGATGCGCGCGAGGCCGAGGCGTTGGACCGGTTGTGGAACGAGTTGCGGTTCGTGAGCCAGGATGCGCTCACACTGGTCGATGCCTTCGAACAGTTGTGGCAGTACGCGACGCAGGACGCGGATCCGAAGGTGTTTGAACCGTTGCGCGAACCCATCCGGTTGCGCGCGGCGCAATTCCGCGAGGAACAGGCCAAGGCCGAGCCGTCGCATCTTCAGGCGGTGCTGAATTTCGCCCGGAGCGCCTACCGTCGGCCGCTCACCGAGGATGAGCGCAGCGGACTGCGGGCGCTGTACCAGCAATTGCGGGTGGAAGGTCTGGGGCATGAGGAAGGCATCCGGTACCTGGTGGCGCGCGTCCTGGTGGCACCGGCCTTCCTGTATCGTGCGGAATCGCCGGGACCGGGGAAGGAAGCGTCGCCCGTCGACGAATGGGAGATGGCGTCGCGACTGAGTTACTTCCTGTGGTCTTCGCTGCCGGATGGCCCGTTGCGACAGAACGCCGCCGCCGGACGATTGAAAGGGGCGGACGCTGCCGCCAAGGAAGCCGGGCGGATGCTGAAGGACGCGAAGGTCCGTCGGTTGGCGGAGGAGTTTGGCTGTGCGTGGCTGCACATCCACGGGTTCGACACGCTCGATGAGAAGAGTGAGCGGCACTTCCCGGCTTTTGTGGGTTTGCGGGGTGACATGTACGAAGAGTCGATCCGATTCTTCACTGACTTCTTCCAGAACGACCGACCGGTGACGGATCTGTTGGATTCGGATCGCACGTTCCTGAATGAGGCGTTGGCCAAGCACTACGGCATCCCGGGAGTGCAGGGGCCGGAGTGGCGCATGGTTTCGGGCATCCGGCAGCATGGGCGCGGCGGGATCCTCGGGCAGGCGACGGTGCTGGCGAAGCAATCGGGCGCGTCGCGGACGAGCCCGATCCTGCGGGGCAATTGGCTGTGTGAGGTCCTGCTGGGGGAAAAGCTTCCGAAGCCGCCGAAGGATGTGCCGCAATTGCCGGAGGACGAGGCCGGGACCGAGGGCCTGACGGTGCGCCAGTTGGTGGAGAAGCACAGCAATGACAACCGGTGTTCCGGATGCCATCGACGGATTGATCCGTATGGTTTCGCGCTGGAGGCCTACGATGCGATTGGCAGGCGGCGCGCACGGGATCTCGGGGATCGCCCGGTGGCCACGCGGGTGGTGGCACCGGACGGCACCGCCTTCGAAGATCTGGCTGGGCTGCGGGAGTATCTCGTGACGAAACGTCGGGACGTCTTTGTCCGACAGTTCTGCCGGAAGCTCCTCGGCTACGCGCTGGGCCGGTCGGTACAGCTTTCCGACGGGCCGCTGCTGAAGGAGATGACAACGGCGCTCCAGGCGAACGGTTATCGTGTCAGCGTGGCGGTCGACACGATCGTGCGGAGTCCGCAGTTCCTCAATATCCGGGGTCGGGATGCGGCGGAGGACTAGGTTTTGATCCGGAAACAACGACACCACTGATTTATGAAGAAGCACCTGTTCCAACGACGGACCTTCCTCCGGGGACTGGGCGTCTCGATGGCGCTGCCATGGATGGAATCCCTGCGGGTGTGGGGGGATGAGCCGGCGAAGACGCCGACGTCGAGCGAGGCTCCGGTACGGCTGGGTGTCTTGTTCTCGGGAAACGGTTTCCACTCGAAGGAGTGGTGGGCGAAGGGCGAGGGCGATGCGATGGAGTTGGGGCAGGTGCTGGCGCCGTTGTCGGATTTGAAGCGCAAGACCCTGTTCATCCGCGGCCTCTACAACCAGGAAGCGCTGAAGGGGAACATCCACAGCTCGCAGACGGGCAACCTGCTTTCCGGCGCGCCATTGGCGTCCGGTGGCGAGATCCGCTCGGGGACGTCGATCGACCAGTTGCTGGCGCAGCGTCGTGGGGCCTCGACCAAGGTGCCGAGCCTGGTGCTTGGCTGCGAGAAGTCGAACCCGTCGGTCCACAAGAACTACTCGATGCTCTACAGTTCGCATATCTCGTGGAGTTCACCGACCACGCCGACACCATTGGAGATCTATCCGGCGCTCGCGTTTGACCGGTTGTTCAAGGACGAGGTGCAGAAGGGCGACAAGAGTGTTCTGGATGCCGTGTTGTCAGACGCCACGGACCTGCGTCGAAGGATCAGCCGGAACGACCAGCGCAAGCTGGACGAGTATCTCGACTCGGTGCGCGAGGTGGAGGTTCGCATCGAGAATGCCGGGAAGCGTGGGGAACTGCAGGGCTGGCGGCCGACGTTGTCGGCTCCGAACATTCCGCGGCCGGCGGACGGGATCCCGCAGGACATCGCGGAGCACATGCGTTTGATGTGCGACATCCTGGTGCTGGGATTCCAGACCGACACCACGCGGATCTGCACGTTGAAGTTGAACAACGATCATTCCTCGCTGCGGTTCCCGAACCTGGGCGTGGACTACA
>JBIKWS010000161.1:0-7526 GCA_044356195.1 Cyanophyceae cyanobacterium | reverse complement strand
CGGAAAGAGGGCGTTGGCCTCGGCGGCGAGGGCGGTGTCCGTGTGGCGACGGAGTTGGTCGCGCTGGGCGGCGGAGAGATCGGCCGCGCTCACGCGTTGTTTGCGGATGGCAGCGAGGAGAACGCGAGTGGAGGCAGGGCGTGCCAGGAGGAGGGTGATCCGTTCGGCGCGTCGCGATGGGGGCAGGGTGGCCCAGTGTGCGAGGAGGTCCACGGCCAATTCGGGGGACGCGAGCCTGGAGAGATGCGTGGTGAGGAGTTGCCGGAGCGTTGCTGGAAGATCGGTATCGAGGAGTTGGACGAGGGCGGATCGCGCGGTTGGGTTGGAAGGAGCCTGCTGGGCGAGGATGAGGAGGGCGGCGGAACGTTCCGCAAGGTTGTTGGTGGACCCGGCGGCGATGGCCGGAGCCAGTGGGGCGAGTTCCGATTCCCACGACTTCAGACGCGTCCGTGCGGTTGGCTGCAATCCGGCTTCGAGCGTGGGTTGGTTCTGGATCCGGGCGATCCAGGCCAAGGCGGACCCTCGCGAGGTGGCTGGAGCAAACAAGATGAGCATCGATGCGGCGGACGGGGTCAGGTGCGGCGTGAGGCGATCGAGGAAGGGGGCGAGAGCGGTCTCGTTTCGTTGGAACGATTCCGGGCTGCCGGCGAGTTGCACGGCGAAGGCATCGGGATGCGCTGCGGCGGCGCGGTCGACCACGGCCGTCAGCCAGGGATCCGTTGGGTGGTTCAGCAACAGGAAGACGAGGTGGGCAAGACCGTTGGTTCCCTGGCGTTCCAGCGCGCAGGCCAGAGGGAAGCGCAGGGCGGCATCGGTCGACAGGGTGTGGAGGCGTTTCGTGAAGAGCGCGACGAAGGTGGGAGTGGACGGGACCCGGCCGAGGGCAAACCGGACCACGGAGGTGTCGGATGAATCGAGGAGTTGTTCGAGGTCGACGGTGCGGTCAGCGCCGAGGCCCTGGAGGACAGCGAACGTCTGGACGAGAACTTCCGGAGCGACGGCATTGGCGAAGGTCTGACGAAGCCGGGCGACGAGATCGGCGCGAGCGGTGTCGTCGAGCGCGGGCGCTTCACGGTGGATCCGGCGGTGCGCCATGTCCCGGAGGACACCGTTCGGTGCGCCGATGGTTGCCGCCAGGGCTTCGGGCGGGAGCGAGGCGATCTGTGGCAGGGGACGCAGGCCTTCGGTGCGTTGCCGGATCCGGTAGATGCGTCCGCGATCGGCACCGGCACGAGGATCCAGATTCTTGAGGCGTTCCGACGGGATCCATCGGGAGTGCTCGATCACGAAGCGGTACATGTCGACGACCCAGAGCGCGCCGTCGGGACCGGTGCGCACCTCGACCGGTCGGAACCAGTTGTCGGAGCTGGTGAGGAAGTCGGAGCGGGTTTCGTTGGTGGCCCGGCGGGCGGCGAAACCGAGGCCGTCCGGCGTGAGCGTCGCGCGGCGGATCAGGTTGTGGACGGGTTCGCAGACGAAGGCGTTGCCTTGGTACTGCGGCCCGAGGTGCGTGTCCCGGTAGATCTCGGGAGCACAGGCACTGGTCAGGTGATTGGCCGTGTGCGGGTCGTTGAACCGTTCCAGCGTGACGCTGGTCGGGAATACGCGGTTGTCGTCGCGGTTGGATGGGAGCCGGGCCTGAGGTGGCTCGATGCCGCGCGCGGCGGCGTCGGGTGGAAGCGGGTAGCTCCAGAGCAGGCTGCCGTTGTCGTTCCCGAACCAATTCCCGAAGTCGTCGCGGACGCGTCCCTGTTGGCTGACGCCGGGCAGGGCTTCGAACTCGCCGCCCGGAAGCCTGAAGCGGAAGTCGCGACCGGTGGCGGCGATCTCGCGCCCGGAGGCCGGGTGCCGGATGCGTCCGCCGAAGAGGCCGCCGGAGCCGTGGATCCAGTGGTCGAGTCCCCAGCGGAGTCCGTTGACGCGGGCCTGGAAGTTGTGGGTGGCGAATCCGGTGAACAGGACTTCGCGGCGGGAACCGTCCGCAGAAATGCGGAGGATGTCCGGTGCGGCGCAGACGAGGACCTGATCGCCCCAGACCATCAGGCCGGTCGGGAACGGGAGGCCGGAAGCCACCACGGTGGCCTGATCGAATCGTCCATCGCGATCGGTGTCCGTGAGGACCTTGAGCCGTCCGCCGGGTTCGAATCCGCCGTTGAGGCCGGCGGGGTAATCGGCCATCTCGCAGACCCAGAGCCGGCCGTCGTCGCCAAAATCGATCGCCACCGGCGATTGGACGAGGTCGTCACTGGCGACGAGGTCGATGGCGAGATCCGGCGGGAGCGAGAAGGATTCGAGGGCGCGTCGGGCTTCCTTCGGCGGGGTCATTTCACCGGACTTCGGCGCGGGCAGGAAAGCGGGCCCGAGAAGGGAACGGACGGTGCCGATGATCTGGTCCTCGAGGGCGGGATCGAACTGCTGCGGACGGTCATAGTACCAGAGGGAGGATTCGGCCTCGTAGCCGCCCTCACGGAGGATGCGGCGGGAGGGAATGTAGCCAGGGACGTCGTTGGCGTATCCGTTGACCCAGAGTCGGGCGGGGTCGAGTTCGGTCTTGAGACGGAGGGCGTAGTCGACGACGACCTCGCCACCGAGGAACACCATGGCGAGGTTGGTGCCGAAGGTGAACGTCTGGACGGGATAGGGGAGCGTTGGTGCCGGCGGTTCGTTGCGGTCGAGTCGGGAAAGCCAGCGTCGGGCGTGGTGGCCGACGATCCCCGGGGTTTGCGCCCGCTTCTCCCATTGGTCGCGGGTGAAGTGGGGTTGGAACGGAAGGGCGATGATTTCCTGGGTGGCGCGGGGTGCCTCGGTCAATGGCGCGAGGGGAAGCTCCAGCAGACGGCGCGCTTCGGCGGCGAGGCTTCGGCCGTGTTGCTTGACGAGTTCAATCGTTCCGCGCGGCTCCGGGTTGGAATCCGCACCGCATCCGATGGCGATGAGTGCCGTGGCTCCCGGCAGGCTCGATTCGAGGTCAAGGGCGGCCACGCCTGCCCAGTCGCCGTGCGAGGCGTTGATGCCGCCGCTGAGCGTCGTGCAATGGCAGGCGTAATTGGCCAGGAGGCCGCGCACGGACCCGTTCGGTTCGGACACGCGCAGCACGGGAAGCGCGTGATCGACCGGCCCTCCGGGCGTTCGACGGTTCTTCGCGAATCCCACGCGTCCCTCCCCCCACGACAGTCGGGCGGGACGGCGATCGGCGAGCGCGGCCAGGATGACCTGTTCGATGCGGCCGACGAAGTACCGGGTGTAGATGTCGATCTGGGCCTGGTCCTCGGCGGAGATGTCGCGGGCGAAGATGTTCGGTGCGGCCCCGGTGAGACAGGGGGCGCTGTGCGTGTGGGTGACGGCGAGTGCGATGCGGTTGGTCGCGAGGCCGGTGCGGGCCGCGACGCGTTGCCGGATCTCGGTGGTCAGGGCCCCGGGCAGGATGCAGTTGTCGATGGTGACCACCACGACCGCCTGGGTACCGGAGCCGATCGCCAGGGCGCGCGCATGCAACCGCTGCAGGACGTTGGTGGGCGCGGGACTGTCCGCACGGGCGGCGTAGCCCATGAGTCGGACCGCGTTCGTCGGGGAGATGTCCACGCGGGCCAGGCCGGTGTCGAGCAGGGGACCGGTTTGCTGCGCATGGAGGCGCGCGGGCGCGAAAGCGAGGAGGAATCCAAGGGCGACGAGCAGCGTCAGGAGCGCAGGCGCGGTTCCGGTCGGCGTTGGACGCGTGTTTCCTTGGAATGGCATCGGAGCAAGGATCCTGCTTTGCCGTGGCGGATTCAAGGGATCGTCCGCGTTGAGGGGGGCGGGTTGTGGCGTTGAAGAGCCCTCCGCAAAAATTCCAAGAGTGAGCGCAACATTCCGTCACTGCGTCCTTGTGTGCATACCCATGAATCGTTAGGGAAGGGGCAGGGTTTCAGGGAAGTTCGATTCGGTTTCAAGGATCCGAAGCATGACCACCTGTCCCCTTCCACGCCCCCGACGCGTCCAGTCCGCCAATTTCCACGGCAGGATTGCCCGTGTTTCTGATTCGTCCGGCAGTCATCGACCGGATTGCACCTACCCCTCCGCAGTGACGGGATCATCGTCCTTGCTGGGTCGGTTGGGCACCGGGTTGCTCGCCATGCTCTGGGTGGTGGTGCTGGTGGCAGTTCCACGACTCTCGGCGCAGTGGGTCACGCAGGAGATCCGATTGGGGCCGGGATTCAATCCGGTGTCCCTGCAAGTCACGCCGGCGGATGCGTCCTGCGAAAGCGTCTTTGGAGCCCTACCCCAGGTCCGCGAAGTGTGGCTCTACAACCGCTATCTCCAGACGAGCACATTCCTTTCCGATGCGACCGCCCAGATCCTCGGGCAGGACCATTGGCTGACGTGGTATCGGGGCGGTGGTGAAAAGTCATTCCTGAGCACGTTGACGCAGGTCCGCGGCGGACAGTCGTATCTGGTGCGCCTGCCGAATGATGCGGCTCCGGTGACGATTCGTGTCCGGGGCATTCCGGTTCCACCGCGATCCGACTGGATCCCGAACGACGTCGTTCTGGCCGGGTTTCCGATCCACGAAACCGACCGAGTGACCTTTCGACAGTTCCTGAAGGATTCACCGCAAGTCTCGGCAGCGCCCGGACAGGAGTCGGCATTGTTTACGGTGAACCCGCTGACGGCGTTCGAGACGCAGATCCGGAATCCCGAGGCCACACGCATCGTCCCCGGGCGGGCGTATTGGGCGATTCTGCGGGGGCACAGTCACAATCCGTACCCGTTCGAAGCGCTGGGTCCCGACGAGAACAACTCGGTGCAATTCCGGCAGGACGTGACGGTGTCGGCGATGACCCTGGTGAGCGCGGTGGAGTCCGGGGAGCAGACGCTGACGCTGCGGTTGGTGGAGTCGGAGGAGGCCCCGGCGGGCCAGCCAACACGGGCCGGAACGGTGCCATTGGCGGCGTTGGTGCCACGTGCGGATGGCGGGAGCGTGGTGACCCGGTTGGCCGAGGGATTGACGGTGAAGCTGGCCGCGGGAGAACGACGGACGTTGCGGTTGGGATTGATCGCGGGGGACTTGGTGCCTTCGGCCGACACCAACGCGACGTATCAGGCGTTGATCGAGGTGACGGAGAAGGGGCACGGATACCGGCAGTTGGTGCCGGTGGCAGCTGAGGTCGCGGGAAGCCGACTGTCGTTGCGGCGGGGCAGTCTGGTGGGTGCCTCCCAACAAGCGGTGCGTCGGGCAGGGGCACCGGCGGATGAGGTGGTTCCGCTGGTTTCGGCACCGCCACTGCATGCGGGCCTCTGGGTGGGGACGCTCACATTGAATGGGGTGAACACGCCTGGGTTTGCCCAGGAAGCGGAGCCGGACCCGGTTCGATTCGCGGTTTCGAAGGCGACGCCCTTGAACACCCGGGTGATGGTTCACGTGGACGAGGGCGGAGCGGCAAGGCTGGTCCCGCAGGTCGTCTTCGCGGAGGTGGTTTCGGGCACGAACCGCGTGACGCGGATGTTCAGCACGCTGACCAACGTGCCGGCGGGATCGCGGATCCAGTCACGCGTGAGTGCCCCGAGTTGGCCACGGGGCGGAGCGACCCTGCTGACCGGCGGCTTCGGGGATACCCTCTCGGGGACGGTTTCGGTGGACCACAATGACGCGGTCAATCCGTTCGTGCACCGGTACCATCCGGACCACGACAACCTCGGGGAGGATTTCCGGACGCCGCTTCCGGCAGGCGTGGAGTCCTTCAGCATTACGCGTCGGGTGGCCTTTCATTTCGGGGACACGCTGCAGGTTGGGGCGGGAACGTTCCTGCCCACGGTACCGGCACTGCGGTTCACGGGGGCCGCGGGGGAATCCGTGCAGCTGTCCGCGTTCACGAACACGGCATCCTTCACGGCGCAACTCTGGATCAAGGTAGCCACCCATCAGCAGGCCGGAGCGTCCCTGATCGTGTTGACCAATACCTCGACGGGAGCGTTCGTCCGTGATGCAGTCGGATCTTCTGGTGAACGCCTTCGCGAATGACATGACGCGGGTGGCTTCGCTCCAGTACACGAACTCCGTGGGTCAGGCCCGGATGAAGTGGATCGGCGTGGATGAAGGCCACCATTCGTTGTCGCACGATCCCGATCTCAACGAGGGATCCCAGGAGAAGCTCGCGAAGATCAATGTCTGGTTCGCGGAACAGATTGCCGCGCTGGCGAAGAAACTTCACGAAACGCCCGAGCCCGGCGGGGACGGAACCCTCCTGGACCACACGACGCTGCTGTGGACGAACGAGCTCGGAAAGGGCAACAGCCACACGCTGGAGAACATCCCGTTCGTCCTCGTCGGTGGCGGCCTCGGATTCCGCAGCGGTCGCGCGGTGAAGCTGGACCTGACCCCGCACAACCGCTTGTGGATGGCGCTCGCCCATGCCGTCGGAAACGAAGTGAAGGCCTTCGGAAATCCCAAGTTCTGCGACAAGGGACCGCTGGGGTTGGCGTGAGCCTGCGCCGGGTGGATGAGCGCGGCGCTGAAGATCCTGATCACCACCCTGGTCACCAGGATGGCTCTCATCGTTCGGTTCTGGTCTCCCTCATGTTCGCAGGCATGCGACCATGGAGGCAGCGCGTGGCCGGAGGCCCGGGTCATTCGACCACGACCCTGAAGTAACCAGCGGTTTGGTCCTCGGGAATCCGCGCCTCCGCCGAATACGTGTTCGATTCATCGGGAGTGAGGATCCGCACAAGCACCCAGTTCGCCGGAAGCAGCGTCTCGGTGGTTTCGAGGCGGTACCGCTTTCCCGGCTGACCCCGGAACCGGAACTGGATTCCTGGAGAATCGGCCGCCAACTCGAAGGCGATGGTGGGTCTACCTTCTGTCACGACAACGATGAACGTGTTCGTGGCCGAAAGGCTAGGGTTGCCGTCATCGGCGACACGCACCGTCACCACGTTCGTCGACGGTCCTTGCGCCTCGGTCGGCGTCCACGCCACCGCACCGGCGGCCGAAACCGTCAGGCCCGCAGGTCCCGAGACCAGGCCGAACGCCAACGCCTGCGCCGGAAGATCTGGATCCGTCGCGGACAGTTGCAGCGCGAGCGGCGCGCCTTCCACGACCGTCTGCGTCGCGACGGCCGACAGCACGGGCGGTTGGTTCGCCTCCGTCACGACGACCGTGAACGTGTTCGTGGCCGAAAGGCTGGGGTTGCCGTCATCGGCGACACGCACCATGACCACGTTCGTCGACGGTCCCTGGGCCTCGGTTGGCGTCCACGCCACCGCACCGGCGGCCGAAACCGTCAGGCCCGCAGGTCCAGACACCAAGCTGAAGGCCAACGCCTGCACCGGAAGGTCCGGATCCGTCGCCGACACTTGCAACGCGAGCGGCGCGCCTTCCACGACCGTCTGCGTCGCGACGGCCGACAGCACGGGCGGTTGGTTCGCCTCCGTCACGACGACCGTGAACGTGTTCGTGGCCGCAAGGCTGGGGTTGCCGTCATCGGCAACACGCACCCTCACCACGTTCGTCGACGGTCCTTGCGCTTCGGTGGGTGTCCACGCCACCGCAC
>JBIKWS010000160.1:0-7574 GCA_044356195.1 Cyanophyceae cyanobacterium | reverse complement strand
CTGGGCCAGCATCGGATTCGTCAGATCCTGCACCATCAGGGTCATCCCGTGCGCCTGGGCCCAGCACGCAGAAAGAAGGGCACCGGTCTGCGTCTTGCAGGTCTTGAGCGCTACCCCCGTCCAACCCAACTCCTGCCCCCGCCGCACCTGCGTCCAGTCATGCGCGCTTTCGTCCAGGAAGAGAGGCTTGCGCGCTGCGACCGAATGCACCGCGATCGGATGCTCCGCCAGTTCATAGGGAAACGGTTGTTCGACGTAGAGAAGGCTTCCATAGAGTCTGGGATGGTCGTCACGCAATCGGTCGAGGATCGCCGTGACATACGCCGGATCCGAAACCGTGCAGTTGAAGTCCGCCGTCAGCCAGTCCACGCCCTCGGGCTCGGCGACTCTCCAGACCTGGACCAACCGTGCCTCGTCCCAAGCTTGATCGGTTCCGCGCAACTTGACCTTGAGGCAGGTGAGGCCATCCCGGCGTATCCAGTCCCGGAGCAGTACAGGATGGCCATCATTGGGCTCCTTTCCGGTCAACTCTTCCTCCGTCACGGGATCAAGTCCCCCGACCAGATGCCAGGCTTTCAATGTTTCCACCCGTTGTGGCCGGAGGAACTCACGAACCTCACGTCCGGTGAATCGGACGGCAGATCCGGCAGCCGGAGCCAGGAAGTCGGAAAGCACACGCCGCATCCAACCACTGCGGTACGTCTCGTAGGTCGGCACGCAGTGCAACCTCCCGTACGCGTCATGCAAGGCGAGGTCGAATGCGGAACACGCGACGAGCGCGGCGAGCCAAGGCATCGGTTGGACGATTTCCCCGGCATGCGACAGGCGGCTCGCGTTGAAATCCGACCAGAGCCGCGGAAGCAACAGCGTGATGAAATCGTGGCCGAGTTCCATCGGATGTCCCCAGTCTCCGAAGTTGGCCCAGGCATGGGCCAGCAGTTCCGTGAAGAGGCAGAGCGCCGCATGCCGTGGAGCGTAGGGCGCGGCCGATGGCCAAACCCATTGCACGCTCAGGGGCGTCTCTCCCCAACCATCCGCAATCCGGCCATCGCGACCCACCACCCGCACGCGCACCCGCGCACACGTCACCGAGGTCAGCGCCTCCGTGCCGAACTTCAAGGGAACCCGAGTGGTCACAGGCAACAACCACAGGGTTGCCCCCGTCACCCGAAAGTCGGTGGGATTCTCATGCTCCATGACCGTGAACTACCCCCGATGGCCTCTCGGGCACAACCACGGATTCCGCAACCATCGCAGACTTCACCCCCCGGACCGGGAACTGTCCTGCAACTTGCGTCGTTCGTCCGCGGTGAGGGAACCAATCCCTCTCCGTGCAATCTTCTCGAGGATCCGGTCAATTTCCTCCCGCGCCTCACGACGCGCCCGGTTTTCATCAAGATGCCCAAACCGACCGGCAGGGGCTGTCGCCGGAGCCTTCCGGAAGCGGGCGATGGTCCCGCGCCACTTGAAGAAATCCCGGCCGAGAACCAACAGGCAGGTGATCGAGAAAACCAGCGCCCCGGCGAACAACCAAGGACTGCGCAGGCAGGCTTGGGAATCGATGAGAAGGGCCAGGAGGAGCCCAACCGCTGCACCGCCAAAGTGCGCGTCGTGCCCGATCCTTCCCCCACCTTGCTTCAAGGCAATGAACGTCCCCACCAGATACAGCAGGGCGAAGATCGGTCCCGGAACAGGAATGGGGATCAGGAACAGCATCACGTCTGTCCCAGGAACCAGGAAGATCGCGGCGAACATGACACCGCAAACCCCGCCGGACGCCCCGAGCGCGGAATACTCCTCATTCCGATGAAGCCACAGCGAAAGGAGGGATCCACCCAGGATCGACACCACATAAATGAAGACCAGCACCCACGGGCCATGGCCCAACTCCAAGGCCTTTCCAAAGGAGTGGAGAGCCATCAGGTTGAAGATCACGTGCATCCAGTCCGCATGGATCAACGCCGAGGTCAGGAGACGGTGGTACTCCTTCCGGACCAGGATATCGCGCGGGCGGAAGAGCAACCGATCGGTCCAGATCGGCTTTTGGAAGGCAATCAGCGTCACGATCCCCGTGATGACGACAATGAAGAGGGTGGCCATGCGTTCAGGATTCCGCTGCAGATCAGCGTGCGAACGCTGTTAGCCCAACCCACCCGAAAGCACCGGGCAAGCCTGTTCTCAGGCACTTCGAAAACCACTCATCGCTTTCGCTCCCTGCGACAGCCCGCTACAAGAGCCTCCTTCATGGATCCTGATTCATCCATCCGTCCGTGGCCGCGCCTGAGCACCCGACCTGTCGGGAACTTCCGGATCTTCACGATCCGTTCCGACGTCAAGGTCGCGCCCAGAACCGGCAAGGAACACGACTTCTACGTCATCGACTGCGTCAATTGGGTCAATGCCTGTGCGGTCACGAGTGACCGGAAACTCGTGATGATCGAACAGTACCGGCATGGATCAGACACCATCGAACTCGAGGTCCCCGGGGGCATGCTCGATCCGGATGAATCCGACCCGGTCATCGGCGGCCAGCGCGAACTGCGCGAGGAAACCGGCTACACCGGAATGCGGGCACGGGTGATTGGCGAAATGTTTCCGAACGCGGCCATCATGAGCAACCGGTGCCATACCCTTCTCGTCGAGGACGCCCAACTGACCCATCCAACCGAGTTTGACCACGGAGAGGACATCCGGGTGGTGTTGGTGCCCCTCGAGGAGATCCCGCTGCATATCGCCTCAGGGCGGATCCGGCACGCGATCGTTCTTGCGGCCTTGCACCAGTTCGACCTCTGGCAACGAGGGTACATCCGCTGACACAGCGGCTGGGCGGGTAAGCCAGGAGAGGATCAAACCCCTGCCATGTCAGGGACCAAACACCCGGACTCGCACGAAGATGTTGCCGGCCTCGGGCAATGGCACCTCGACGTCCTCATCCGTGGCCGTCCATCGCGGTCGATTCGAAGGATGGTCCACGGCGACCCAGGGTCCGTTGATCGTTCCCGCGGTTTCAACGCGGAAATCCCGATGGGCTTTCCGCAGGAAGCGCACGGAGGGAGACCGACCCCGTCCGGCCACAACTTCCGGACGCCAGCGATCCGCCGCGTACTGAGGGAGGGTACCAACGAGAAATTCATGTGCATTGGAATCGCCGTCCTGATCCGGATCCGCATCAGGTTCACGATCGAGGGCTGTTCCAGATGCCAACTGCAGGGCCATCCAGTTGGTGAACGAGGGCCGCTGCGGAAGCGAATTGGTGATCCATTGCCCCAGAAGACTCATCGCTTGCGTGTTCAGGACGCTGGTCCCCAAAGGAGGCATGTGCAGGGGCCCGAACTCGCTCAATCGGCGATACATGATGGAGCCTTCCGTCGATCCCACTTCCACGATGTTGGTGGCAAAGATCTGATACCCGGTGCTGGCCTGGTGGATGGCCAACTGGCCAACAATCGATGCCTCCGCCAACGGTGTTGACTCCCGGGCGTCCCACGGGGACCGATTGCCGCTCCCAGGTTGATGGCAAGAGCTGCAATTGACTTCCAGGTAGGAGCGGACGCGATGCTCGAGAGACACGGTCTCATCCTCGAGGGATGGATGGGCGGGGAGCAGGTTCGGTTGGATCACCGGACTCCCCTCGAAGTAGCCCGCATGAAGCAGGGCCAGAAGTTGGTTGGTTCCTCCGGCCCCGGGACGGTTCAACTGGGCCACGTTGAACGAGAGGGAGTGGCCCCCGATAGCCGTGTGGCAGGTGAGACACTCCGTCCTGCTGGGATAACGCCAGCGCTGGAGGCGACGTCCGTTGGGGGTCTCGATCTCCAGATCTTCCTCGCCCCCGGATGCGTCGACCAGTTCCGCATCGGTTCCAGCCGCATTCCAACGGTAGGTCACCCCATATACCCCATCCTCCGTGCGAACAATCACCCGGGTCTCCAGACGCCTCCGAAGCTCGGGATCCACTTCGCTGATGGGAAAGTCAAAGTGCTTCACCCAAACCGTTCCGACCGGCGAGTTCCAATTGCCGTTCGCATTGAACTCGAGGCGCTCCGTGCCTTCAGGCAGGCCAAACCATCGACTCTTGATCGCGTGATCCGACCAGAACGGTTGGTTCACGTCGTAAGCCACCAAACCGGCCGCGGGTTTCAGTGTTGTCGTTGATTCAAACAGACCCGTGTCCGAAAGCTTTTGTGGAAGCAACACCGTTTTGGTCACCCGCACCAAACGCTGAAGGACCGCACCACCGAGAAGAATACTCCCATCCAGCGGATCCTTCGCGATCGTTGCGATGTTCTCCACGAAGGCCAGCATCTCAGGAGGTCCATGCCGACCATCCGCCAGCAGTTGCATGGCGTAGATCTGACCCGTCCAGTCCGCAAAAAGGTACTTTCCGTCGAGCTCGGGTTGTCGTGGATCCCGATACACGTGGCTGGCCGTGATCGCGACACGGGCTTCGGTATGCTCGTACTCGTAGATCGGATCAGCCAAGCCACTCTTCGGGACGAAGAAAGGCCAGGGAATGGACCCCTCCTTCCAGTACCACCCGTGATGCTTTCCTCGGGCAACGATGTTGATCTCCTCACGGTGGGAGACACCGACGTCGTTCGCGTAAAGTTCTCCCGTCTCGCTGTCGAAGGACATGCGCCATGGGTTTCGGAACCCGACCGCCCAAAACTCGGTCCGCAGGTTCTCAAGCCGCATGTCGAAATTCAGATTGTCCTCACCGATGATGTAATTCGTCCGGTTGAAGTAGGGGTTGTCCGGCGGAACCAGATAAGTCCCCGGATGAACGGAAGGATGCGGGTTCGGTGGAAGCCCCCCGGGACGTTGATCCGGATCGATGCGGAGGATGGCCGAGAAGAAGTTGGAATCCCATCGACCCGCATTATCCCAGCCGTAGGTATAGCCTTCGTCCCCGAGCGAGACGTAGAGGTATCCGTCGGGACCAAAGTGCATGTCCCCGGCATAGTGCAGTCCGCCGCGGTGCAATTGGGTGATCAAGGGCCATTCACTGTCCGGGAGGGCACGGTCCGGGTCCTGCGGATCGACCGAAAACCGGGAAAGGCGGACGTAGATGTTCGTCGAACCCTCGGGCCGAAGGCAGTAATACGCGAAGAAGTACCCGTTGGTGGCATATCCTGGGTGAAACACGATGGAACACAGCCCGCTTTCGCCACCGGTCAACACCCGGTCCTGGAGGTCGAGAAAGACGTTCGTCCGGTTACCTTGTGACCGGTCCAGACTGCGGATCACCCCGCCCAACCCCGCCGTGATGAGCACGTGAGGCCTCCCCGGCGGCGAGGTAATTGTCACCACGGGCGTTTTGATCTCCAGAGGCAGATCCTCGGTAATCCAACCCGTCGTCGGCGCTTCGAATGGCATGCTGTGGTCCACCCGTCCTGGGGCAGCCCAAGCCAATCGAAAGCAAGCGGCGAGAAGGAATGACCAGAAGAGCAGCCGACCCGGTCCCACGCGTGTCCATCTGTTCATTTCCAGTTTTCGAAAGTGCAGCAAGCCTAAGGCCATCCTCCCCAATGACAAGGAGGCTACCCAAAAAGCGCCGCGACATTCCATGCATCCATGACGTCGCTGGCGGAGCAGCGGTTTCAAACTCGATAAGTCTTTTGTCTCCGGTAGTCTGTCCGACATGTCCGCAGGGGGCCTGCTCTCGATCTACATTGCCGTCGTGTTCCTCGGAGGAGCCATGCTCGCTCCCTGGGTCTGGCATGCCGTCCAAAACCTTGCGAACCTCTTGCCGGCAATCCAGAGTATCGCGGATCAACCGTTCCATCGCTACGTCAATCGTTGCCTCCTTGTTCTGGCGCTGGGTGGACTTTGGCCCCTGTTCAGGCGTTCCGGCATTCATTCGCGGGCTGGGATTGGATGGACCGGGCCGTGGATCAGGCCGCTGATGGCTGGATCAACCCTGGGTTTGCTGGCCATGGGTGGAGTCGCGGTGATCGCCATCTCCTGCGGTGGCCGCCAGTGGGTCCCTCCATCTGAGTTTTTGACTTGGCTTCGACGCCTTGCCTCCGCTGCCGGTTCGGCCGTGGTTGTGGCGTGCATGGAGGAACTGCTGTTCCGCGGCTTCCTGCATGGCCTTCTCCGGCGCTCCTATGGTTTCCTCACCAGCGCCGCCGCCAGCAGCGCTGTCTACGCCTGGGTGCATTTCTTTGAGCGCCCCCCACAGGCAGAGTCGGTGCACGTGTGGACCGGGATCGCGACGCTGGGACAAATGCTGAGGGGGTTCACTGACGTGCACTCGCTGCTGCCTGGATGGCTCAGTCTGGTGGTTGCGGGGGGCTTGCTGGCCTTGGCTCGGGAGCGCACAGGGAGCCTGGCGTTCGCCATCGGGCTGCACGCGGGATGGATCTTTTGGCTCAAGGTCTACGGCTTCGCCACCGCCGCGGCTCCGGCAACCAACGCTTGGATCTGGGGTTCAGGACGCCTTTTTGACGGATGGGTGGCTTTTGGACTAATGGTCGTGCAAGCGGTCGTGGTGGCCGCCCTCCTTCAACCCAGCCGATGCCCAGCACCTCCCGACTCCCGGACACCTTTCGGACAGCCTTCCACGCCTTGATTGGCCTGCTGTACCCGGAACGTTGCCAACTCTGCTTCGCCAACCATGCACGTCCCATGGACGGGTTGGTCTGCGTCGACTGCCGGGCCGCAGTGATTCCCATCCGCCCTCCTGCCTGTGAGCGCTGTGGGCTTCCCTTCCAGGGAGCCTTGACCAACGGATTCACCTGCCCGAATTGCCACGATCTGGCCCCCGCCTACTCGAGGGCCCGATCCGCCGTCCATGCCAAGGGCACGGCCCGGGACGCCATCCACCTCTACAAATACCACCAGGCCTATTGGCTGGAACCGTTCTTCAGGGACGCGTGGGTTCCTGCCGCCGTCGATGACCTGGGGTCGGAACGGTGGGATGGCATCGTCCCCGTGCCGCTGCATCCAGTGAGGGAACGCGAGCGGGAGTTCAATCAGGCCGAACGGCTTGGACGCCTGCTCGGCACTGCGCTTGGAGTCCCTGTCCGGAAGGACCTGGTGATCCGGAGCGAAGCCACTTCAACGCAGACCCGACTCTCCCGCGACGAACGCGCGAGGAATGTCCGAAGGGCCTTCGCACCCGTGCCCGGACTCTCGATCCCGAACACCCGCTGGATCGTCGTCGATGACGTTCTGACCACAGGTTCCACGACGGATGCCGTGGCCCGGGTGCTGCGCTCGGCCGGGGCCGAAGATGTCGTCGTCTGGACGGTGGCCCGTGGCGTGTGAACTTAACCCGCGGGATTCATTGGCGTCCGAGAGAGGATCCGCGCCAATTCCATGAATTGCTCCCTGGATACCCGTTCGGCGCGCTCCGTCAGCTCGATTCCTGCCGTCGCAAAGGCCGATGCCACCGCATCGCGCGGCCAAAGCCCTGCCAGCAATTTGAACATCATCTTCCGTCGTTGGCCGAACCCTGCCTTGACTGCGGCGGCGTAGGTCGACGTTACACCCGGATCCAACTCCACCCCGGGCCTCAGTTCGAGGACAGCACAGGCGGATTCCACATCCGGAGCCGGAAAGAAGCAGTCGCG
>JBIKWS010000159.1:0-7610 GCA_044356195.1 Cyanophyceae cyanobacterium | reverse complement strand
GGGAATCATCTCGAAGGCCTCCGGGAACTGGAATCGCGCGCCACCGTCGGCGACCAGGTTCTTCTGCACCTGCGTGCCCGTCTCGACGAGCACCGTGCATTCATCGCCAAGGCCGTCCGCAGTGACGGTGAGATCCAGCGTGACCGTCGGTCGTGCCGGCAACCCGACCAGCAACGCCTGGGCCGCATTGAACGCCGCCGTCCGGTTCGCCGGTGACACCAACGTCACCGCGCTGTACGCGACCGGCAACTGACCCGTGCGCAGGAACCGGCGCAACACATCCACCGGCAGGTCAAACTGACCCGGGGCGACATTATTGCTCCGACTACAGATCGCGTAGATGTCGCGGGTCAACGCCCGCAAGGGTTCCAGCGCAGCGGATCCCGGCGATTGCACGGCCGTATCGATCGCCGCGAACAGCGCGCGCACGTCGTAGCCGGGCCGCGCGTTGTCCAACCGCTGGCGAAGCTCCGCGAAATGGTCGGCCGCCGGCGCAACTCGGTTCGCGTCGCCCGTGCGGAACGGCATCAACGTGACGTTGGTTGTGTTGAATCCCTTGACCTCACGCAGCACCAGCAACTCGTTCACCCGACGCTCCACCAACAGCACAGCCAACGAATCCAACGGTCCCAACGACCGCTTCACCAGCACGCGCGGGGACGACGCCTGCGCGGCCTTCGCCGCATTGATCCAGGCCGTGGCTTCCACCGCCGGCGAACCATTTCCCGGAACGTAGTTCACAGGCGTGACCGGCGTCACCGGCGGGGTCACGAACCCCACCAACTCCCGCCCGCGGCGCTTGTCGATGCCGGCCGTCGCCACATCGAAATGCGCGTCGGTGGCGACCATCACCAGCGGCACTTCCGCCGACGCCGCCACCGAGGCGAACCGCACCGCCGGATCGCTCACACCGACCACTCCGAGAGCACCGGCCGCGCCCTGCCCGATCCGTCCACCGCCCAGCGCATGCAGGTCCAGTTCGGTGCCGGTCGCCACCAGCGTCGCCGCGCCCGTGGTCCCGTCCCACGGACGCGGTCCCACCGCGAGATCGTATGCCGCGTCCTCGTCGAGCCGCTGCGCGTCCGACGGCACCGCGTTGTTCACCTTGGGATCGGCGTTCAGCGGATCCGTGCCGGCGATCAATTCGTTCTTGTCGGTGAATCCATCCCCGTCCGTATCCGCGCCGCCGTCCGGAGCAAGTCCGCGCGCCTTCTCGACAAAATCCGGCACTCCATCGCCGTCGGTGTCCAGGCCACCGGGCGGTTTCGCGAAGGTATAAGTCACCCGCTGCAACGGCGACTTGATGGAACTGCCGGCCAACTGGGCATAGAACTCGACGGTGGTGTCGTCCACGACCGACAGCGGCTTGCCATCGCTCTGCACCCAGGCCGCCGCCGGCGAGGTGCGGAAGAAAACCGGTGCCGCCGCCGGAATCGGCAGGAATCGAACCTCCACCGCCGTGCGCTGGAATCCACCCACGGGCTGCGCCTGCACCTGCACGGGCTGATCGCCCGCGGCCGGCAAGAAGCTCATCATCGAGATCACCGGACGAACCTGGTTGATCAGGTGGAACGTCGCCCCCGGAGGCACCGGACCGAGCTGGCGATTCTCGGGATTGTCGAGTCCCTGGGCGGCGGTGCCGAAGCGTTCGGCCGACGCGCTGACCTGGGCCGGGTTGCCGGCAAAGGAAGCCCCACTGACCCAGTCCGACGCGTTCAACGAGCGGAGCAACTGCGGTTGCGGCGCAACGAACGGTTCGTTGGCGAAGAGGAAGACGTTCGCGGCCATCGCCCTCGGATTCACCGCAGGCAACGCTCCACCCCCCGCGGAAACATGGACGCCGCCTTGAACGCGGAATCCCTCCCAGCGCGACGAAGGACCGCCGGGCTCGGAACCCCGGTACATATGGAAGGAGCCATCGGGCAAGGCCACCGCAGAGACCAAAGACTCCCCGGCCGGTGCCGCCACGGTCTGCACCAGGTTGGGCGCTCCTACGCCCGTCCACGTATAGATCCGGGCCTCGCTGCCGTCCTCGGACAACACCAGCAACCGCGCCGACGTCGTGGACAGCACCGTCACCGAACCCACGGGAAATCCGAGATCGAACGACTGCGCCGCACCGAACGCGAACTGCCCGGGCTGCGGCTCCGCCACCGGCAACGCGGTGATCGAGGTCGCCCCGCGCACCGCGAACACGAAATGGTGCAGGCCTGATTCCGCGAACCGTCCGAAGGCGAAACCGTCCGCGGCCAACCCGGAAGCCTGGGCCACGACCACCGGCGGCAGGGCCCCGGGCCGAAGCACACGGAAGCGCTTCTGGTTCCCCACACGTTCCAGCACGCCGACCAGCGATTCGCCGCCCGCCTTCACCCGCACCCGACCGCCCCCCATCGGAATGCCGTCCAAGGCACCGTCCGACAACGGCGAGAACACGCCATCGACATTCCGCACCTGCGCCAAGCGTCCCGGAGACGGCAACCCGTTCTCCGCTGACAGCACCGCGACATCATCGAACGGCGTGTTGAGATTGCCGGGAATGTCGATGGGCACCGCCACCACCGGACCCACGCCGGCCGCGAAGAGGCTCAACGGTTCCCCGGCATCCAACGGACTTTCGGCCCGCAGCACGTTGACGCGATTCGCTTCCGGTCCCGTGAAGACGAGCGCATCGCGTCCCGCCACCAGCAACCGCCCTGCGCCCACCGAGGACACAGACCCAATGCCGGACGCCCGCGCCGGCACCCATGTGAAGGCACCGGCCCCGAGCTGGTACCCGATGCGGTAGGCACCCGAGGCGCGATCGACGATCACGGCGTCCGGCCGTGTGTCCCCATCCACATCTGCGGTGAGTGTGAGCTCGGTGGGGGTGCCGGTGGACGAGGCCGAAAGCCGACCTGCCAACAGCAGCGACAGGACAGCGGCATGGCGCAGCGACCGCGCGTACCCGATGGAGTTGGATTCGTTCATGGAAGTCCTCGGTTCAGGGAATCGTTACGGCAGGGACGGGCACGACATCTCGGATCTCGCCGTTGGGCTCGAAGCGCACGACCACGTAGGCATAGGCCGCCTCACGCATGACCGGTTGGGTGTCCAGCAGGTAGATCTTCGGATCCTGGCCGGGCTGCGACGACGGCGGCGTGATCCGCACGAACGGATCCACGATGCGCGTCGCAGTGCCCGCCTGGCCCAGGTTCACTGACTGCGTCACGATCCGTTCCATCAACGGCGAGACCTGCACCAGATCGCCGGAGACTTTCGTGAAGACGTCGTTCGGCACCTGATAGCGGTACAGCACCACCGGGAGGAACGACTGCTTCTCGCCGTTGCCGGGGTCGTGCTTGAAGACGTAGTTCACCGGGTTCTTCGTGCCCTTGAGATGCGTCGTCAGCTTTCCATCCACAGCCACCACCGTGGTATCCGCCAACGGCACGTTCGCGATGTGGATGCCCACACCGGTAAAGACATCTCCCGGGAGGTTCTCCGCCTTCAGGAAACCAGCGAAGGCCGCGCCGTTGACTTCCGGAAGTTCCCGAGCCGGCCACGGCACGTTGGGACCGGACTGACCGGCCGCAACCGTCTCGCTCCACTGAAGACTCCGGGCATTGCTCGGGCGACGTTCGCCATTGCCCTTGGGAATCGAACGGATTTGAACGTGATACTTCGTTCCAGGGGACACCGGGAAGGTCACCGTGAACTGCGGGCCAGGGCCGAACCCGGCTCCCGGTTTCGGCGTCAGGTAGCTGCCGAAGTCGTAGTTCTTCGGCTTGTCCGGGTTTCCGGTGCCGAAGAAGTTCCCCGGCGAATTCTGATTGGCGGACAGGAGATCGTTCAGCTTGGTGGGCGGCAGCGCGAGCTCCCTTGCCAGCAACAGTTCGAAGCGTTCCACGCCTGCCGGCGGGCAGAACCACCTCACCGTCATCGTCGGCGCATTCGTTGTTCCGCCCGGGACCAGTTCCGCAAGGATCGGCTTGGCCGCCGGCTGTGCGACATCGACGCAGTCCCCGATCTGCGCCATCGGACTGGCGTTGCCGTGTTCGTCCAGCAACTGGGCAAAGTAGCAGATCGTCGAGGCGTTCGCCGGCAGGTCCTGGTCAACGACCGTGATCTGATTGGTCAGTGCGGCATCGGTGCGGCCCTGCTTCCACAAGGTCAATGCGCCGTCGTCTACGCGACGGTACAACCGCCATTCCTGCGTCCCCGGGGTCAGATCGACCGCCACGTCCAGCCCCTTCGTTGGGACACCGCCGCCTTGTCCGCCGCCGTCACCCGTGCCAACACCGGGCCGCGGATAGTGCGCCTGACACTCCGGATCCCCACCGCCCGCGGTGCTCGACACCGGCGCGAGCAGGACCGGCGAACACCGCAACAACCCACGGAAGCGGGCCTCGCGCACCGCGCGTTCGCTGGGTAATCCCGGCAACGCCAGCATCACCGTCGCGCTCGCCGTGCTCCGGGAGGTTCCCATCCGCGCATAGGCGGCAATCGCCGGTCCCGAAGCGGCCGCCGACCGGCTCACACGCACCCGATGCACCACGCGATCCCGATGGGCAGGGAAATGGAAGCGGCCCAATCGATTCGCCGCCGCGTTGCCAAACAGGTAGAAATCCACCCACTCGATCTCGCGATCCGCCCGTGTGGCCACCAGGTCGAACTCGACCAACTCCGCGTCGACCTCGGTCGAGACGACGTCCTCGAAGCCGTTGGCCGCGGCGATGGGCTTGCAGCAATTGATCACGATGCCGCCCGTCGGAGCCGGCGGCCCCTGACGATCGCGCAACACGCCGAAGGCCGGCGCACTGTTCGGCGAGTAATTCGGGCCGCACGCGCCATTATCCACCGCGCGCACCGTGTACCAGAACGTCTTTCCCGCTGCCGTGGCCATCGTCGGCGGATTGTTCGCGTTGTCGATGTACGTGTAGCTCTTCACCCCGTTCACATGCGGGATCAATGGCGACACCTTGTTCGCTTCCGGCAGGCCACCGAACTTCAGCGCCTCGTCCGGCGTGTTCCACCGGTAGATGTAGTATCCGACGATCGTCACCTCGGGCGTGCTGACCTTCGCCGGCCAGGTGATCTCCAGATGCTGGACGTCGACGCCGTTGATGTACTCGTGATGATTCCCGACCTGCGGCATGCGCGGCGCCGTGGGGCCCACGCGGTCACAGATCGTGACCAGCAACCCCTGCGAGATCGCACCGTCGCGCGCCAGGAGGTCCCGGGCGGCCACGAAGTAATAGAACTGCTGGCCGTTCTTGAACGGCACGCCGTCGTCCTCCGCCACGCCGTTGTCGTCCAGGACGAATCCCATCGTGCCGTCGTCGTTGGCGTTCATCAGCACCGGCAGCCGGTTCACCCGGCGGACAGCGGGATTCGAGCCGACCCATCCTGCCAGCGCCGCCGCGGTGGGCGGCTGCAGGTGCAGGTTGTTCGCCACCGCGAAGGCGCGATCAATCCGGTAGAGGTTGAAGCCGTAGCTCAACAGCCCAAGGCGATGATGGTCCGGGGTCAGGTTCCACCGGAAGCGGGCGTTGAGATGACCCGTGGCGCGATCATCGAACACCTGCGACAACGCGATCGGTGCCGGCATCAGCGTGGGCTTGCCGCCTTCCACCGTGACGCGTCCCAGCACCGCGAGATCGCGATTCGTCACCAGGTCATAGTCACGCACCTCGTACGTCACCACGGCATTGTTGGGAATGAGTTCCCCGTAGCTGAGGCCCAACGCGAGGTTCACCGAGGGATGCAGGCGGCCCATCAGGAGCAGGTTTCCGTAGTGTTCCTCCGGTTTCGCCATCACGCCGCGGATCACCGCACTCAACTTGTGCGGCAGCGAAAGCGCCGGCGCGGGAACCAACTCGCCGAACAGTTCGTCCAGGCGTTCGCCCAACTCGGGCACCGGATCGCCCAGGTTCTGCGCGCGGTTCAGGAGCGTCGTCAGGATCGCCGGATCCGTCTGCACGGCGAGGATCGCCTTGCGCTCGTAGGGCGCGTTGGAATCCGCCGCTCCCGGCTTGGCGTACACGGCCAGCTTGCGCGCCTGCAGGAGGCCCGGCTCAGCCGGCTGCAACGCGATGTACGACCAGTCGCGGTTCTGGCTGTCGCGCCACGTCGTGCCAACCGTGAACAATACGTCCGGCAACACCTGCGCCATCGCCGGCCGCAACAGCGACAGGCCCGTCGCCACCAGCAGGAGGGATCGGAGGAGGGTCAGTTTCATGAAAGGATTCAGTGGAGGTGGAGTTCAGGGTTCACTGCACGGACTTCGACCACTTGCCGTTGTCGTACACCATCGATGCGGTCTTCTTGAACTTGATGCAGAACAGGGGGCAGTAACCGATCGTCCCCTCCAGCTTTCCGCTGCCCAGCAGGCGCGGCCCGCTCGGATTGCTCACGCCGACCAGCACGATCTCGCCGGTGACCGAGACGATGCACAGCACCTCGCCGTGCACCCCGAGCTTCATCTTCGCGACATAAGTGGGCCCCTCGGCGAACACGCCGATGCCGGATCCCACCGTCGCTGTCAGTGTGAAGAAGCAGGTGCTCTTGATGCCGATGAGCTGGTTGATCGGGATCGTGAACTCGCCGTAGCCGTAGGCTCCCGTGAACGGCGGATCGCCCAGCACCTTCGCGACATCCTGGTCCCAGAAGAACGGATCCAGCGAACACGTCCGCCCGAACATGAGCCCGCCCTTCGCTCCAAATCCCTTGCCCACCTTCATCGCGAGGGCGGCGCTGAAGTAGTTCTCCTCGGCACCGAACATCATCGCGGCCCCGAGTTCCTCGATGATGAACTGGTTCCCGAACTTGAGCTTCCCGGTCAGCTCGAAGCCCGCGCCCATGCCGCGGAGGCGCGTGCTGTCCGGCAGGTTCTCCATCACGAACTTCGAGTTCAGGCTCGCCCGCAAACCCGGGTACGCCCACTCCAGGCTGACGTCCTCGGCACCCGCCGTGACCTCCACGGTCTTTCCGCTCGCGGGAAGACATTCGGCCGCCGTGTTCTCCGAGTTCAACTCCTTCACCTGGAGGTAACCCGCCAACTTCATCTTGTCGGACAGGTTCAGCTCCAGCTTGCCGTCCAGGCGCAGCAGCGTAATCGAGTCGCCCTTCACGTGCGCATGGCCCTTGAGCTCCGCCGCGCCCAACGTCTTGCCGACGTCCTCGCCCAGCATCTCCTCCACGCGCTGGTCGATCGCCGAGAAGATCGGGGCCAGTGCCTCGCGCAACACGCCGTTCAGCTCCCCAAACGCCGTATCCATCGCGCTGCGGATGCGTTCGTCGACTTCGTAGAACCATTGCTTGAACACCCGCTGCGAAATCTCGGCAGCCACGCTGCCGTGGAACCGGTCCTCGCACTTCTGCCGGAAGATCGACTTCAACGCGGCGGGCGTCTGGTTCTGGAAGGGATCGTCCAACCCAATCTTCACCGTGCCCGACCACGCCACGATGTCGCCCTGCATCTTCGCGAAGGTCTGGTCGAGCGCGCCCTGCACCTTGCCGACCTCGCCCTCGATCTCCTGGGTGATTTTGCCCAGCTTCGCCAATTCCTTTTCCAGCGTGGCCAGCAACTCGTCCAGGTTCGCCGCCGCCTCGCTGATGTTGTCGAGCGCCGG
>JBIKWS010000158.1:0-7680 GCA_044356195.1 Cyanophyceae cyanobacterium | reverse complement strand
TACCTGTTCGATCCCGAGGGGCGGTTTGTTGACTGGACCTCAGACATGGGAGATTTCCCGACGGTCAGGCTAGGCTTTGACCTGACCAGTGGCCGTGTGAAGAACATCCAGCGCGAAAAGCCCTAGTAGGGCGCTTCCTGTGTCACGCGCGGGATGGGTGGGTTCGCGCTTGGGCAGGTCGGCTGGCAAAGGGTCGGATGCGATAAAGGGCCAGTCCGAGTCCCAGCAGACCTGAGCCGCAGCCGACGGTGAGGACAGGGTTGAGTTGGAAATGGCGGGCCAGCTCGAACAGGCCGAGGACGGTCAGCGTGACCACTCCTGCGAGGGTCAGGAATCCCGGGAGGATTCTGAAATGCGGGAGCAGGTAACGTCGCTCGAGTGCGGCGACCGCCTGCTGGTGCCGTTGCATGGATTCCAACCGTTCACTGGCAGCGAGGGAGGGCGGCAGACGTTCGGGCGGCGGTGGAATCCGGGCGAGGAGGGACGCCTTGAAATCCGGGGGGACATCGGACTGGGCGGCGGCATGGAAGGTCAGGGTCTCGTCGAGGTGGGCGAGTTCCTGACGGAGGCGGGTGCATGCGGCGCAGGTCAGGAGGTGTTCGGTGACCTCCGGTGGCAGGGGGGCGGTGGGATCCTCCGTTGTGAAGAGGTGCTCCTCGCATCGTTCGCAGGTCATGGGAGTCATCGGTACTCCTGGGCTTGAAGGTGGGCGGCAAGTTGGGAAGGGGATTCGGCGGCCATGCGGGCGAGTTCCTTGCGGGCGCGGAACAGCAGGGTCTTCAAGGTGCCGAGAGGAACGCCGAGCAGGGCTGCGGTTTCCTCGTAGGATTTCTGTTCGAGATAGAAAAGGCGGACCACCCGCTGCGTCCGTTCGGGGAGGCGCGAGAGCATGGCCTCGACATCCAGGCCCGACGTCGCCTCCGGGAGATCGGGAGCGGCGAGGGTGTCGGCATTCAGGCCGGAATCGGGCTCATCGAGTGAGAAGGCCTGCCGGCGTCGGGCGCGGGCGAGTTCGGTGAGGCAGCAATTGCGGGTGATGGTGTAGATCCAGGTGGAGAGGGAGGCGGTGCCGTTGTAGGAGGGGAGGGCCTTCCAGACGCGCAGCAGGGAATCCTGGGCGAGGTCGCGTGCGGTGGCGTGGTTGCGGGTGAGGCTCAGCGCCAGGTGAAAGGCCTTCTCCTGAAAGGCGTCGACGATCCGTTCGAACGCCTCACGGTGTTCGCCCGCATCCAACAGTTTCCTGATCTCGGTTTCGTCCATCCACACGCCCCGGTACCGGGGGACGTGGGTTTGATACTTGGGGGAGGTGCGCAGGGTTTCACGAAATGTTTTTGGTGGGCAGGTCGGCATGAAGAGAACCCTTTTTCCCAGCAAACCGGGCGACGAGGACGTCGCCACCCCGTTCAGGATTGGGGAGAGAGGTTGCCAATTTTGGTTATAGGGCAAGAGTGGGCCGGATGATCTGCCGCGCCTTCCTTTCCTCGTTGGTCCTCGTATCCGGTCTCACGGTTCACGCGGCGGATTGGCCGTCCTGGCGGGGGCCGGATCGCAACGGGATCTCAAAGGAGGCGGATTGGAATTCGGCTTGGGATGCCGCCGGTCCGGCCAAGGCGTGGACGGCGAACGTGGGGATCGGGTTCTCCTCGATGGTGGTGTCGGAGGGGCGGTTGTACACGGCAGGATGGGCGGACGAACAGGACACGGTGCGGTGTCTGGACGCGGCTACGGGAAAGCTCCTATGGAGCCACGCCTACAAGGAGAAGTTGGGGAACAAGATGTACGAAGGCGGTCCGAACGCGACGCCTTTGGTGGTCGGGGACCGGGTGTTCACGGTGAGCAAGACGGGCCACGCGTTCTGTTTCGAGGCCGCGACGGGCAAGGTCCGGTGGGAGGTGGATCTGGGCGAAAAGATCGGCGCGAAGATCTCCGATTGGGGCGTCTCGGGATCTCCGGTGATGGCGGACGCGAAGACTTTGTTGCTGGCCTACGGTCCGGCAGGCGTCGCGCTGGAGTCTGAGACCGGACGGGTTCTGTGGGATTCCGGATCGGGGAAGGACATGACCTTCGCGGCCCCGGTGGTGGCCGAGTTTGGCGGGCAACGCACGGCGCTGTTTTTCATGTCGGAGGAGTTGGTAGCGGTGGATCCGAAGGATGGACGCAAACTGTGGAAGTCGAAGTTCGGCCAGGGCTACCGCACGCACTGTTCGGATCCGGTGGTGGTGGGGGACCGGTTGTTCATCAGTTCGGGGGACGACGGAGGCGAATTGCTGAAGGTCTCGGGGAAGGGGGCGGACCGGGTCTGGAAGAACAAGAACCTGTCGACGTTCACGGGCACGGCGGTGTTGATCGACGGGATGCTCTACGGACACGAGACGGCGGGTTACAAGGGAGCGAACCAGGAGTTGCGGTGCGTCGATCTCGAGACCGGGACGGTGAAGTGGGGTGAGAAGGGATTTGGCCAGGGTTCGATCATCGCGGCCGGGGATCGCTTGATCGTGCTGAGCGACAAGGGAGAGTTGAGCGTGGTCCGCGCGAACCCCGGGAAGTTCGAGTTGCTGGCCCGAAGCCAGGTCATCGGTGGCAAGTGCTGGACATCGCCGGTGCTGGCCCAGGGCCGCCTCTACGTCCGGAACGCCAAGGGCGATCTGGTGTGCCTCGATGTCCGGCCGAAGGCGTGAGCGGTGCCGTTCTTTCGGCACTCAGGGCGCGAGCGTCAGACGGAAGAGCCGGACTGATTCCAAAGCATCCTCCGCCGAGGGGATGGCTTGGGCACGTGACCACGGGCCGGAGGGCGATGGGGCGGATTCGAGGACGAGCGGGAGTTCGGATTCCCACGTGATGACAGGTCGGCCCTCGGTGAGGACGATCTCCAGGCGTGGGAGGTAAACCGCTGCGGCGAGGCCGGGTTCGTCGACGAACGGATTTCGATTTCCCTGGAGTCGGGCGACGGCGTCGTTGCGGAGACGTTCGGCGGCGTCGGGTGGATCTTCGCCATGCCATCGGAGGAGCGTGCTGAGGCGGCCCATGGCGGATCCGGTGCTCGTGATGAGGCGCGTGTCCTCGACGAGGCGCAGGTCGGGTTCGCCGGCGGTGCCTTCGTAGCGGATATCCATGTAGAAGAGGGCGCGCGCGAGGTCGCCCCGTTCGGAGGGTGCGGGCATCCAGGAGTCACGGTCGCTGGCGGACAGTGGAGATTCAGCGTGGGCGGGTTTCGCGTATCCGGCGTCGGTGGGCAGGGAGATATCGAACCACTTGTTCCCGCGCGCGGAGTTCACGTTGGCGTCGCAGGGGCGCAGGTTGTGGAGATCCGAGTAGGCGGGCAACCGGTCGTCGATGCCGAGGGAGTTGGGCCAGAGATGTTCGCGGTTCCATCCGGTGGCGGCGGCGAATGAGGACGTGGGGAGGGAACCGCCATAGACGAGCCGGACCCTGCCGGGGACTTCGGGAAGGACGTCGATCTCTGCCAAGGCGTCGGCGGTGTCGAAGCGGGTGGAACTGGAGTAGGGCAGGGCCTGGTGTCGGGCCCGGATCTGGACGTGGAGGTTGGACCGTGTAAGGGCGTCGGCGCGCACGGGGACGCTCCCGCCACAAAGGCAGGCCAAGGCCAGGAGGAACCAACGAAGGACGGAAGCGCGCACGTCAGCGGTGTTGGTAGCGGCGGGGTGGTCGCGGGGCAATGGCCAAGACGGGGGAGGGGTTGCGCCCGGTGCATCTTGACACTGCCCCCGCATGAACGGGGCGGCGATTTCCTCATCGCCATGCGTGATCTTCGTGTCCCATCGATTCCCGACCCACTCCCAAGCCTCCGGCGTGCGGGCATCCCGGAGGGATGGGAGCGGATAGCCCCGGGTCGTGCGAAGCACGCACCCGGGGACAGCGCGCATCATGACGAACACGCACCCCGGCAGGGGTGCGAAGGCTCCCGATCCTTCAACCCCTCCCGGGTTGTTTCCCTTTGCCACTTGAACCCGGGGTGCGCTTCGCGACCCCGTATTGGCTATCCGCTGATATCCCTTCGGGATAGGGGGGGCAGGCCGGAGGCCCTTCATCGGAATTGATCCCGATCCCGATCCCGATCCAGAACTCGAACTCGAACTCGAACTGGCCAATCTCGACACCGCCCCCGCATGAACGGGGCGGCGATGTCCTCATCGCCATGGGGAAGGGCTTTCGGAAGGTCGACGGGGACGTCGCCGCCCCGTTTGGGTGGACGGGGCATTTTCGTGTGGGCCGGGGCGGGGGATTGGAGGCAGGGTTTGCGGACTTCCCATGAGAACGACAGGAACACGGTGGATCAGGATCGGTTGGATGCTGGCCTGGGTGCTGATGGTGTGGAGTGCCGTGCGCGCAGCGGACGGGTTGCGCCCGAACATCCTGTACATCCTGGCGGATGACATGGGCATCGGGGACGTGTCGGCGTTGAATCCGAAGTGCGTCTGGAAGACGCCGAACCTGGATCGATTGGCGGCGGACGGACGCGTGTTCACCGATGCCCACTCGGCCTCGGGGGTGTGCACGCCGAGCCGGTACACGCTGTTGACCGGTCGGTACTCGTGGCGGGGGTCGATGAAGTCGGGCGTGTTGCATGGATACGATCGGCCGTTGATCGAGCCGGGGCGGATGACGGTGGCGGCGTTCCTGAAGTCGCAGGGGTACGCAACGGCCGGGGTCGGGAAGTGGCACCTCGGGTTTGAGTGGGCGAAGTCGGGGCCGAAACTGGAGGATGTGGATTACACCCGGCCGTTCACCGAGGGGCCGCTGTCGCGCGGATTCGAGAGGTACTTTGGGATCAGTGCCTCGTTGGACATGCCGCCCTACGTGTATCTCGACAACGATCGTGTGACGGCGGTGCCGAATGGAACGGTCACCAACAGCCCGTCGCCCAAGATGTGGCGGGCGGGTCCGATCGCGGGTGATTTCCGGTTCGAGGAGGTGCAGCCGCGTTTCATCGAGAAGGCGCAGGGTTTCCTCAAGGACCGGGCTTCGGCCCGGGATGGAAAGCCGTTCTTCCTGTACCTCGCGTTGGCGTCGCCGCACACGCCGATCGTTCCGACGCCGGCCTTCCAAGGACGTTCGAAGACGAATCCCTACGGGGACTTCGTGCTGCAGGTGGACGCGGCGATCGGAGAGTTGTTGGGGACGCTCGATGGGTTGGGCCTGCGGACGAACACACTGGTGGTGTTCACGGCCGACAATGGTTTCGCGCCGGCGGCGAACCTGCAGGAGTTGAAGGGATTTGGGCACGATCCGAACGCGGGATATCGCGGGCACAAGGCGGATCTGTTCGAAGGCGGGCATCGGGTGCCGTTCATCGTGCGGTGGCCGGGGCAGGCACCGGCGGGAACGCGGTGCGGTCAGACCGTGGGACATCTGGATCTGATGGCGACGTGTGCGGAGATCCTGGGGGTAACCCTGCCGGAAAACGCGGGAGAGGACAGCGTCAGCGTGCTCTCACTGATTCGAGGCGGGAATGAACCGCTGACGCGACGGGCCGGGTTGGTGCATCACTCCAGCAACGGTTCGTTCTCGATCCGGCAGGGCCGATGGAAACTGCTGCTGGTTCCGGATTCCGGCGGGTGGAGTTTTCCGCAGCCTGGGAAGGGTCTGACGGCCGGGATGCCGCGGTTCCAGTTGTACGATCTGGAGGCCGACCCCGCGGAGACGCGCAACGTGATGATGGAGCATCCCGAGGAGGTGAGGCGATTGGGCCGCGCGCTGCGGAAGATCATCGAGGACGGCCGCAGCACGCCGGGGGCGGCCCAGCCATATGATGCGGCGACGCCATGGCCGCAGCTCGGGTGGGTGAAGGAGTTCCAGGATTGAGGATTCTTCCTATTCCGGTCCTGCGGCTTGACGCGGGCGAGGCATGGCGCGCAGCGTGGGTCACTCCATCGAACTTTGCGGGGTGACCTGCCGTCGTGATGTCACGTACGGACGGGGTGTGCCCGCGTTCGGAGGTGTGGCAGCGACATCCTGAATTGAAATGAAGACGTCATCGTGGCTCTGGGCCTGCGCGGCGAGCCTTGGACTGGCCAGCGCAAGCCTGCATGCCGAGTTCATCCTGTGGGTCAGCGACAATGGCTTGAAAGGAACGGAGGTAGGCTCCGACGGCGTTGTGCGTGGCGCGTTCTATCCGGCGTCGGCAACGGATGGGACCACGTATGTGGACCAGGGATTCGTGGACCTGTTGCTGGCGCAGGGGCATACGGTCACGCGGTTCAATCCGAACCCGCAGGCCATGTCGTTGGATGACGTTCCCCTGATCAACGAGCACGACCTGATCATCCTGGGTGCGGCGCTGAACAGTGGGCCGTTCAACCTGAATTCCCGGGGACCGAAGTGGAACACGCTGATCACGAAACCGATGATCATCACCAAGTCGACCCTCATCCGCCGGGATCGCATGGGATACCTGCTCGACAACAAGGAATTCGACTGCGGTGCGGACGCCAGCGTCACGGCGAGTGGCAAGCTGACGTTGGTGAACGGGACGCATCCGATTTTCGAAGGCATCGCGCGGAGTTCCGTGGGCGGGGCTCTGGTGATGGATCAGCCGAGTCTCCGGCGTTTGAGCGCGCCGCTGAACAACCGGGGGGCTTCGGTGCAGTATTTCCAGTTGGCAATCAATGGCGTGGACCAGGGCATCGTGAACCCGGTGGAACCAGGCGGTCGCGTGCTGGCGACCATCGACTTCAATCCGATGGATCCGGGAGTGAACATTCCCGCTGGCCAGGCGCCGTCCGTGGATCCGACGTACGTGGCGAAGGGGTACGCGATCGTGGAATGGCCCACTGGGACCAAGGTCCGGACCACGCAGGTGCAGGGCGAAACGAACGCCAGTTACCGGCTGCTCTTTGCGTGCGGGACACGGGACGCCACCGGTTCGCCGGCGGGTCCGCCGAACCCCGAAGTCGGAGCCATGGACCTGACCGAAGATGGCCAGAAGCTTTTCCTGAACGCGGTGAACCACGCGATCAAGCAGGGCCCACCGCGGTTGATCTCTGGGCCGTGGGGTGAGTGGGACTACAAGCAGTACCTCTATGGCGGCCGGGGAAACCTTGTGCTGTCCAACCAGACCGCGACGGGCTTCACGGCGCACGTGTCGACGAACGATGTCGACGTCGTGAACAACACGACCTTCGAGAAGGGAGCCGACGGCGCCATCGAGCCCGCGGGGCGTCCGACGATCTATCGTGAGTTTCCGTCGCTGGATCTTTCGCGGATCGGCCAGAAGGTCTCGGCGAGCTTCCAGTTGAAGTTCAACAACGCGCTCCAACCCAGCGACCAGTTCGTGCGCTTCGGGTTCGGCAACACCAACAACAACTCCTCATTCTACCTGAAGATCGATTCGGGCGAGGGTGGCGGCACGACGCTGGGCTGGCGCTCGGATGCGACAACGACGGACACGAACGGGCTGACGTTGCGCGCGGCGACATTCAATCCCGCGGGCAACCTCGCGGACGCCACGGTGCTGAACTACCCGACGGTGGGGCCGAACCTCGGGTTCGTCTCCGGCAATTACAGTCACTTCATGAACAGCGGCAGCCTGAACGCTCCCGGCAGCCAGTACCCGGGTGGCATCGGGGCGTATCCGAACGGCGCGGGCCTCGGGGTGCAGGAGAAGCTTGATGTGGTCCACACGATCTCGATGACGATGGAGCGGGTCGAGGGTGGCCTGAA
>JBIKWS010000157.1:0-7686 GCA_044356195.1 Cyanophyceae cyanobacterium | reverse complement strand
CGGGAGCAGGTCCGGTTGCACCTGGCCGTGGGTGGCTGGGGCCGTTCACAGCACTTCGGCAAGGTGTCGACGACGCCGGCTTTGCGGGCGGCGTTTGTGCAGGCGGTCGAGAAGACCTGCGTGGAACTCCAATTGGACGGCATCGATCTGGACTGGGAGCACCCGTCGAATGCCTTCGAGGAAGGGGGCTATGGGCTGCTGCTGGCGGAGTTGCGGCGCGTGCTGTCACCGCGTGGGCTGACGCTTTCGGTGACGGTTGCCGGGTGGCAGAATCTAATGCCGCTGGTGATCCAGTCGGCGGACTTCGTCCAGTTGATGGCCTACGACCAACCGGGAGCGCATTCGACCTTTGAGGGAGCGCTGGCGGATGTCGGGAAACTGCGGTCGATGGGAGTCCCGCGTGCGAAGTTGGTTCTGGGTGTGCCGTTCTATGGGCGGCATCGGACCGACCGGAACCGGACGCCGACCTACCGCGAGATCGTGCAACGTTGGAATCCGGCCCCGGGTGTGGACGAGGTGGACGGAGTTTGTTTCAACGGGCCGGAGACGATGGGTCGGAAGGCGGCCTACGCGCGGGACGAAGGCATGGCAGGAGTCATGATCTGGGAGATCGGGCAGGATGCGCCCGGGAAGACGGCATTGTTGAAAGTGCTGGCGGCGGAAGTCGGCGGGCAGGCGGGCATGCGGATGGCCGAGGGAAAGAAGGTTGCGGCTCAGGCGTTCCAATTGCTGAGCGGGCAATTGATGGGCGCGATGGCCAAGGGAGGACCGACCCACGCAATCGATTTCTGTTCGACACGGGCGCTGGCGTTGACCGCGGCGGTGGGGAGTTCGAATCGGGTCGTGCTGCATCGGGTAAGCCACGCGCCGCGGAACCCAGCCAACGCCGCCAACCCACTGGAGCAGGAATTGATCACGCGGTTCCAGGCGGAAGTCCGGCTTGGGACGAACCAACCGCCGGTCCCACCGGCCCCGGTCCTGCGCACGAATACGACGGGGGCTACGGTCTTCTACGCCCCGATCGTGCTCTCGAATCCGTTGTGCCTCCAATGCCACGGCACCCCAGGGCGGGAGATTGCGACGGCGACGGCGGAAGCGATCGGTCAAAGGTACCCGCAGGATCGGGCAACGGGGTTCCGGATGGGCGATGTGCGGGGGTTGTGGAAGGTGGAGATCGAGAAGGGGCGATAGTTGGTTGGGGCGAGGGATCACCGACAGGCATGGTTGGGTAGCGGTAACTGGCGAATGGATGGGTCCGGCGATGGGCTCGTCGGGTATCCGGAACGGTTGCTCCGGGGAAGCCGAGTGGAGAGCAGATTCCTCGCGAATCCACATTTCTTCCCGCTTGCACGAACATGCGGTCTTCATCAGGTTGCTGACGTTCCCCCGCTTGTCATTCCGACTTCTGCTGTGCAGAAGGCGGATCCGTGTCTGTACCCACATATCTATTCGTAACAATGAGCCCAAAAACTTACAGGATCACTGACGAGGTGTCGTCAGGGCGTCGCATGACGGCGCTTCTGACGCTGGGACTTGCCCTGCTGGGGCAAGCCGACAGGACGCTGGCCAACGCAACCCTGAGCAATGGGGGCGCGACCATGGAAGTGCTCGGCATTGGTACTGCTGCACTCCTGGGAGGTGACTTGACCGACCCTGAGAACGACGGTGACGAGGCCGCAGGACCCTCGGATCCATCGTGGAACTGGAAATCGATCTTCTCGAACTCGGAGCCTGGGTTCAATGGGGTGGCCCTCCCCGGGACACCGGCAGGTGGCGAGCGTTCGTTCAACGTCTTCGACAACGTGGCGGATGGCGGTGGGGACGCGAAGTGGTGCTGCGGCGAACCGCTGACGGGATCCACGCTTTCAGCAAACAACCCGCTTCATATCAGCGTGCAGCTCAACGATCGTTACCGGTTGACCCACTTCACGGTGACGTCGGCGAACGATTCGCCGACGCGGGATCCCCGGGACTGGCAGATCCTTGGTTCGAATGACGGGGTGGCTTGGGAGCCGGTCTTCACGCAGATCGGTGGCGCGATTGCCGGCCAGACGACGACGACCAACACGACCGTGTCGCTGTGGGGAAACACCCGCAACCAGGTGAACCGGTTCAACCTGACGAAGCCTTCACGTGCCTACACGTTCTTCCGGTTCCAGTGCAACGCCACCTATATCACTGCAGCGACGGGCGCGTTCTTCCAGTTGACCGAAATCGAGTACTTCGGGCTTCAGGGCGGAGCACTGACCGAGGAAGCGGTTGGAACGGCTCCGACGGCGTTGCTGAAGGGGGATGTCACGGATCCCCAGAACGATGGCAACAAGGCCTCCGGCAGCACGCATGCCTCCTGGAACTGGGCTGCGATCTCGGCCAACAACAAGCCTGAGTTTGGTGCCGAAGGGGCATTCAACGTGTTCGACAACGCCGTCGGTGCCGGAAATATCTGGTGCTGCGATGATGCGACTGCGGCGAATCCCATGGAGGTCACGGTCGAGTTCCCGAGCGGGCTATTGATGACCCATTTCACGGTGACTTCCGCAGGCGATGCCACGGGAGCACCGACCAAGTTCCAGATCCTGGGATCCAACGACGGCACGAATTTCTCCCCCATCTATACCCGGGATTCCGCGACCTCGCTGTGGACAGCGGCGAACCAGGTCGTGCGGGTCGACCTCCAGAATGCGTCCTCACCGTATAAGTTCATCCGGTACCGAGCCACCGAGACGCCGGGTTCCACCCATCAGATTGCCGAAATTGAATACTTCGGAAAGTTTGGCGGGTTGAGCAACCCGATCATCGGTGATGCCCGGGCGGCGGCCAGCTTCGTTCAGGTCCGGATCACGGACGGTGCGGACACCACCATGAATCCGGCCTCGGTTGAATTGCAGATCAACGGCACGGTGGTGCCTGTGGTGGCGACCAAGGACGGCGCGGTGACGACGATCCAGCACACCCGTTCGCCGTTGTTTGCGTCGGGATCGGTCAACACCTGGCGGGTTTCGGCGACGGACAGTGCGGGGAACATCCTGATCCGCACGGGCAGTTTCACGGTGGGAACCTATACCACGTTGCCGGCCGCGTATACGCTGGCCGCGGCGGACACCTCGGCCCCAGGATTCCGGACGCGGGTTCACCAGATGGAATACCGCCGCAATCCCGGCTCTGCTCCGATTCCGAACGTTGAGCGCCAGATTGCCGGGGGATACGTGGATCCCAGCACCGGACTGCCGGTGGCCAACCTGGCGGACCTGAGCATGGCGGACGCAGACGGATTCATCACGGAAGCGGACACGATCAACTACAACGAGGCGGCACCGGCTGCGGCAGGCAACTTCAGCGCCAACAGCACGCCGGCCTATGAGGACCGCATGGTTCCCGGCATTGTTGCCGGTGCGACGGATCACTATGTCCAATCGGTCGAAGCGATTCTTGAACTGAAGGCGGGTTTCTATCGCTTTGGGGTGAACTCCGATGATGGTTTCCGGCTCTCGTTTGGACGTGGACCCGGGGATGTGATTGGAACGGCATTGGGCACCGCTGGTGAGCGTGGATTCTCGGATTCCCTGATGGATGTGTCCGTGCCTGCCGACGGGTTCTACCCGGTCCGGTTGATGTGGTTCGAAACGGGGAGTGGTTCGGGTGCGGAGTTCTTCACGGAGAACGTCGTGACCGGAGAACGGATCCTGGTGAATGACGTCCCCCGTCCGGGTGCCGTCCTTGCCTATCGGTCCAGCGCGGTGAGCCGACCCTATATCTCGAAGGTCTTGCCGACGGCGGGCTACGGCTATGCCTTCGCGGACCAGGACGTGGTGGTGGACATCACGGATGGCGTGCTGACGGTGGATCCGTCGTCGATCCAGATGCTGTTGAACAATGCTCCCGTGACCTTGACGACCTCCAAGACCGGCAAGGTGACGACCCTCCGGCGTCCAGGCGGCGTGAACAACCTGCTCGCCAGTGGCGCGAACAACATCAGCGTGATCTACGGGTTCTCGGTGGCTGGGACGCTGACGCTGACGACGAACAACTATAGCTTCACGGTGCCCGCCTACACGCGTCCGATCCCTGCGGCCAACCGGGTTCTTGCTTCCCAGGTCTCTGGTACCGGGTTCACGGCGCGGGGTCACCAGATCGACCGTTCCAAGGATGCAAACCAGGGGAATGGCGGTCGCAACACAGGTGGCAACATGCCTGGACCCGAGATGCAGTTGGCGGGTGGTTATATCGATCCCGCGACCAGCCTGCCTTATCCGAACCTCCTCGACCTGAGCCTGGCCAACCCGGATCAGACGTTCACGGTTCCTGAGGTCCTGAACTTCAACCACAACACGGCGGCAGGTTCCGGTGGTGTTCCCTCCAATACCGGCATCTTCAACTCGGACACGGGTGTCCCGGGCCTTCCGGGCACGGGTTCCTCGAACCAGGGCCTCGACAACTCGGTGCATGAATTCATCACCTATATCGACCTGAAGGCTGGAGCGCACATCTTTGGCGTCAACGTGGACGACGGCTGGATGGCGAGTTCCGCCCCGAACGCCCAGGACACGCTGGGAACCCTGTTGGGCTTCCGCAACGGTCCCGGTGGCCAGAATGGCAATCCGCTGAACAACCCGAACGGGGCGTTCACGGTCGTCGTTACCGAACCCGGCATCTATCCGCTCCGACTGCTCTTCTGGCAGGGCGGTGGCGGTGTGAACATCGAGTTCCTCTCCATTGATCGCGACACGGGCACCCAGGTGCTGGTGAACGACTTGTCGGGAATCTATCCCTCGGTGGTCGCGCTCGGCGGAAATCTGGTCTCTCCCTATACCACCTACAGCACCTATACCGGACCGCAGCGTCCGTGGGTGAAGTCCTCCGTGCATCCGTTGCCGTACATCGGCGTGACCAGCCCCATGGTGAATGCGGGAGCCGCGGTGACATTGTGGCAGAACCGGCTGCAGCAGACCGGGCCTGGCCCGATCATTGCCAAGCTGCCCTTGCTCAACGGTTCGTGGAACCCCGGTGAGGTCCAGAACTCCGCCACCGCCCAGCGTCCGTTCGGTGACACGGTGGGTGCGGTTGTTTCAGGACTTGGCTCCGGATCGGTGGGTCTGATCCTCAACGGTGAGGTCGTGACGCCTACTGTGACGGACCTTCCCGGTGGATCCGACAAGCTCGTTGTTTACACGCCGCCTACGCCGCTGTCTGCGTCGGTGGTGCATACGGCCGGCTTGGTTTATGCCGGGACGACGAACTTCTGGATGTTCAACGTGATCAGCAATGTGGTCGCGGATGCCTCCATGACGTTGCCCTCCAGCATGGCGATGTCCGCCAATCGGGGATTCCGGGTGCGTGTGGCCCAGTCGGCGACAGCACGTCCTGGTGGAAATACAGCCGCGGCCGCGGAAGCGCAGTTGACGGGGACGCCTGCCAACGTGGCGGTCGCTGGCCCCGAAGCCGACGGCTCCTACCTGGAGCCCGGTGTGATCAACTGGAGTTCCCGGAAGAATCCGGGCCAGACCGGCAACGAAATCGGCAACTTCCAACCGTTGATGGGCGGACCTGCTGACTCGCCGATTCCGGGTCTGCCCGGTACCGGGCTTACCGGGACCGCGGCACGGGAAAACGCGGCGGCCGAGATCTTCGCCTATCTCGATCTGCCGGCGGGTTACCAGCGGTTCGGCATCAACGGTGACGATGGCTGGAAGGTGCAGATCGGCATGCCTGGGCAGACGAACGGCACCGTCTTGTTCAGCATGGACCGTGGCGGTGGATCCTCGGATTTCCCGTTCGCGTTCGTGGCCCCGCAGGCTGGCCTCTATCCCGTGCGCGTCGTCTGGTACCAGGGCGGTGGCGACGGCAACATCGAGTTCTTCACCTACGGCGACAACGCCGAGAAGATCCTCGTGAACAGCGCGCATCCGAAGGCGGTCAAGGCGTACTTCCGCGTGGCGGGCGCTGAACCCACGGTCGCGCTGAAGACCTTGGCGGACCAAAGCATCGAGATCACCTACACGGGGACGCTGCAATCGAGTGATTCGCTGAACCCGAGCAACTGGGTCGCCGTCCCGGGGGCCAGCAGTCCGTTCAAGCCGGACGCCTCGGCGGCACAGCGCTATTACCGCGCGGTGACACCGTAAGGGTTGGTGACGCAATCACCGTAAACGCAGGGGCCGGGAGCAATCCCGGCCCCTTTTTGTTCCCGAAGACAGCGGCTGGGAAAGGAGATTGGTGGGCGAGACAGGACTTGAACCTGCACGGCTTGCGCCACGGGATCCTAAGTCCCGCGTGTCTGCCATTTCACCACTCGCCCCCGGTCGAAGGACCGTTCACGAGACACTACGTCACGGGCTGGCCCGGAGGCAACGAAGGTTCCGGCGCAGGGTGGAGGTGGGCGCAACCGGACATTGCTCCCGCGTGGAACGGATTCGGGGCGGCGATGTCTTCATCGCCTTGGGAATGGCTTTGGAACGGCGACGAGGACGTCGCCACCCCGTTTGGGAATGCGAACGGGGCGGCGATGTCCTCAGCGCCGAGGGAAAGACTTCGGAATGCCGACGAGGACGTTGCCACCCCTTTCAAGGTGTGGGCGCTGTCTGCATGAGTCCTGTGTAGCCCCGGGACTTGATTGTGATCCGGAGGAGTTCGATGAGGTTGACCGGATCGATGGGCTTTTCGATGTGCTCGTTCATGCCGGAGGCGAGGCATTCGGCGCGGGCACCCGGCATGGCATTGGCGGTGAGGGCGATGACGGGAATGCGGGACCAGGGATGGGACGAGGCACGGATCCGGCGCGTGGCCTCGTAGCCGTCCATGCCGGGCATCTGGCAGTCCATCAGGACGACGTCGTAGCTGTTCCGGGACAAGGCCACCAGGACGCTGGCGCCATCGGCGACGGCGTCGCACAGGCATCCCAGCTTGGTCAGCAGGGTTTCGGCATAGAGGCGGTTGACCGGGTGGTCTTCGGCGAGCAGGACGCGCAGGCCTACGAGGTCGCGGGCATCGGGGATCTGGGATTCGGGTTCGACGACATCGGAGGCGGACCGGACGCCGAGGGCGATATCGATGGCCCGGGTCAGGGCACCGAGTTGGATCGGTTTGGGTACGGAGGCGGCGATGCCTGCGGCGAGGAGTGCGCCGGGAGAGGTGGATTCCCCGGGCCATTGGGCGACGACAACACGTTCGGCAACGAGGACGCCTTCTTCGCGCAACTGGCGGGCGAGGGCGCGTGGGGAGGCGGTCTCCCCCACATGGCCCAGAAGCAGGAGGACGAATGGATTTCCGGATTGCCGGGCCTTCACGATGGCCGAGCGGGCCGCTTCCAGCGATGACGCCTCCGTATCGGCCCTCACGCCGCACGCGCCGGCATAGTGGGTGAGGATGCGGCGCGTGTTCTTGTGTTGGTCGACCACCAGGGTCCGCACCGGACCTGTGGAAGGCCGGGTGTGCACGGAAGTTTCATCGACACCGGCGGCAACGCGGAGGGGGAGTTCGAACCAGAAAGTGGAACCGTTCCCTGGGGTTGATTCCACACCGATGGTTCCGCCCATGAGTTCGACGAAGCGCTTGGAGATGGCCAGGCCAAGGCCGGTGCCGCCGTAGCGACGGGTGGTGGAAACATCCGCCTGGGTGAAGGGCCGGAAGAGGCGTGGAATCGTTTCTGCGTTGATGCCGATCCCGGTGTCCCTCACCTCGAGCCGCAAG
>JBIKWS010000156.1:0-7723 GCA_044356195.1 Cyanophyceae cyanobacterium | reverse complement strand
GACGTCAGGATTCGTGGCTCAAAGGAGCCGCCGAACAACCTGGAGAATACCGAAGTCAACACCAATGGTGAACAGGCCCAATGCGGCCAACACTATGAACACGAGGACAGTCGAATTCCACAACTCCTCCCGGCTGGGCCAATTGCACTTTTTGAGCTCATCGCGCGTTTCTCCGATGTAAACGGACAACGATTTGAGCCATCCCAAGTACCAAGCGACCCCGAAGATGGCGAGGATGCCCAGCGACCACAGGACCAACTGAACGTAAAATGATTTCACGATTTCCTGAACGGCAAAATGGCGGAGGGGGAGGGATTCGAACCCCCGGTGGGCGTAAACCCACAGCGGTTTTCAAGACCGCCGCGATAGACCACTCTGCCACCCCTCCGCGGAGTTTGGCAGGGCGTGAGGGACTTGAACCCCCAACCAACGGTTTTGGAGACCGCTACTCTACCAATTGAGCTAACGCCCTGTCTTTCTGTGAGTCCTCTTTAACCAGAGGGGCGGAGACCTTATGTGTCTCCGCCCACTCAGTCAACCAACCTCAGGAAACAACTTCGGTTACGCGACCTGCACCGATGGTGCGGCCACCCTCGCGGATGGCGAAGCGAAGCCCCTTCTCCATGGCGACCGGAGCGAGCAGCTTGATTTCCACGGACACGTTATCACCGGGCATCACCATTTCCACGCCCTGGGGCAAGGAGACGGTCCCGGTCACGTCCGATGTGCGGAAATAGAACTGCGGACGGTAATTGGTGAAGAATGGCGTATGGCGACCACCCTCGTCCTTGGTCAGAACGTATACCTCAGCCTTGAAGCCGGTGTGAGGAGCAATGGAACCAGGCTTGGCGAGCACCATGCCACGTTCAACGTCTTCCTTCTTCACGCCGCGTAGGAGGATGCCGACGTTGTCACCGGACTGGGCGCTATCCAACAGCTTGCGGAACATTTCAATGTCCGTCGCCGTGGTCTTGCGCGTGTCCTTGAGTCCGACGATCTCAACTTCGGACATCTTGTTCAGGACGCCACGTTCCACACGGCCGGTCACGACTGTACCGCGACCTTCAATGTTGAACACGTCCTCGATGCACATCAGGAAGGGCTTGTCGACCTCACGGACGGGCTCAGGCACAAAGGAGTCCAAAGCGTCGAGCAAGTCGGCGATGGCCTTTTCGCCTTCGGGCGTCGCAGACAGTGCGGCGGTAGCGGAGCCACGAACGATGGGAGTAGTTTCCCCAGGGAATCCGTACTTCGTGAGCAGGTCGCGAATTTCCATTTCGATGAGCTCGAGGAGATCCGCATCCGCGAGGTCGACCTTATTGAGGAACACCACGATGGAGGGGACGCCGACCTGACGGGCGAGCAGGATGTGCTCACGGGTCTGGGGCATCGGGCCGTCAGCGGCGGAAACCACGAGGATGGCACCGTCCATCTGTGCGGCACCCGTGATCATGTTCTTGACGTAGTCAGCGTGACCGGGACAGTCAACGTGAGCGTAGTGACGCTTGGGGCTCTCGTATTCGACATGAGAGACGGCGATGGTCACCGTCTTGGTGTCGTCGCGAACAGTACCACCCTTGGTAATGTCGGCGTAGGAGATTGCCGGCGCGAGACCCTTGCGATTCTGAACCGCGACCAACGCGGCCGTCAGAGTGGACTTGCCGTGGTCGACGTGCCCGATCGTGCCGACGTTCATGTGCGGCTTCGTGCGTTGGAAGTTTTCCTTGGCCATGTGACTACCTGGTTAACGTTTTTTCTACGTTCGTTAAACTGACCGTTGCGACGCCGATGGAGCCCACGACCGGGCTTGAACCGGTGACCTCGTCCTTACCAAGGACGTGCTCTGCCAACTGAGCTACGTGGGCTACAATCGGAACTGCTTGCATCCGCCTTCTCGCCATCAAGAGACAACAAAAAGGTCCGGTTTCCAGAGACTTCTGCTGGATACCGAACTTCGGCGCCCGCAACTCTCAAATGAGGCGCGAATTGATAGGAACCACTCCTCCGAGTGTCAACGCGTTTTTCCTGCCAGTTTGCCGGATTCTTCGTTTGGACATCCCAAAGCCTGTTCTCTCCACCAATTGGGGGAGCATGTTCTCAACCGCTGGCAGCGCGAAGAGTGCATGCACGCCCCTTCGCTCGGCACATCGTCCATCTGTGCTCCCTCTTACGCCGCCCCCGATGCACCACAATTGACTCCAATCGCGGCCAACGCAGAGTCGCCCCATGCCGGTTGCCGTAGTCCTCGGTGCTTCCTCCAATCGCTTCAAGTTTGGCAACAAGGCCGTGCGTGCCTTTGCACAAAGGCAATGGACGGTATTTCCGGTCAATCCACGGGAGTCCATGATTGAAGGGATCCCTTGCGTATCCGACCTCGATTCTGCCCCGCGACAGCCTGACGTTCTCTCGATCTATCTTCCGCCCCGGGTCATTGAGGAGATGGCCGATGCCATTGCCAGATTGGCACCGGCTGAGATCTGGCTCAATCCAGGGACCAGCAGCTTGCAGGTGAACGAAGCCCTCGGTCGCCACGGCTTGGAATGGGTCGACGACTGCACATTGGTCCGGCTTGGGATGCACCCCAAAGACTTTCCAGACGGGACCGACTGACAATCAAGGAACGTTGTCTGCACACGCATTGGCGACCACCCCCCGTTTCCTGACAAAGAATTCTGCAATGACGGACAAGCGCTCGCCAATCCGCGGGCATCGTCCATGGGCGAAGTCAGGATGATAGGACTCGTCTATGACGAAATCCATCCAGTCCCAAGTAGCCGTCGCCGTGGCATTGGCGACGATCACCGCGACCTCTGTCCGCGCCGAAGGTTGGCAGGACAACGCGATCGCCCCGGTCACGAACCCGATCTTCTTCGAGACCCCGATGATCCAGTCGGAGGTTCGACCGCTCTTCATGTACCACCAGCTTGATTCCGGATTCCTGGGTCAAGCAATTGACGTTCGGGTCTACGCTGTGCAGCTGCGCTATGCGCTGACGGACCGCCTTGCCCTCATCGCCACCAAGGACGGTTACGTCGACATCGGGAAAAAGGGCAAGGCACTCAATGCAGACGGTTGGGCCGACATCGCAGCGGGGCTGAAGTACGCCCTGTTCCAGAGCGAGGACAAGCAGTTCATCGTTACCCCTGGATTCACCATTGAGGTACCGACCGGAAATCGGGATGTGTTCCAAGGCAATGGCAGCGGCGAACTCAACCTGTTCGTCGCGGCGATGAAGGGATGGGACAACCTGCACCTGACCGGAACGGTCGGTGGTCGCATCCCGTTCGATGGCGACAAGGAGAACTCGAACATCCGGTATTCCGGGATGCTCGATTACTTCGTGAGCAAGTGGTTCATTCCGTATGTGTCCGTGAATGCGTTCACGACGTTGGGCAATGCGGAGGCCTTGCCGTTCCAGAGCGAAGGTTTTGACCTGATCAACTTCGGAAGCAGCGATGCTTCCGGGCGAACGCAGGGTGCCATTGGTGGCGGCTTCCGCACACGAATCCTTCAGGACCTCGACTTTGGCTTCGGCTACGAGTGGGGGGTCATCGGTCGGAACGACATCTTCAAGAACCGCTACACCTTCGACCTCATCTGGCGCTTCTAGACTCTCTCCCCAAGGGAATCCCCGAACCAACACACCATCGGGCGGCCGCCCCCACGGCCGCCCGATTCATTTCAACCCTGCATCTGAACCTTGCCCTGACGCACTGGTCGTCGACAATCAGACCACATGACTCCGCTGCGTCTTCGCTCGTTTCTCTCCTCGCTCGGCCTTCTTGCGGCATTGGCCGGATGCGCCCGTTTCGAACCGCCCCACGTCCACGTGGAGGATTACGAAGGACGAAAGATCCGCGTTGCCTGTGTCGGCGATTCGATCACCTACGGTGCGGGCGTCGAAGACCGTGAAAAGCACAATTATCCCGCAGTGCTTGGCGGCCTGATCGGCAGCAGTTTTGAAGTTCGGAATTTTGGCCGAAGCGGTGCCACACTTTCAAAGACGGGAGACCTACCCTACTGGACCACCGACGAATTCAAGGCGGCCACGGCGTGGACACCGGATGTGGTCATCCTCAAATTGGGGACGAACGATACCAAGCCCCAGAACTGGAAGGGACAGGAAGCCTTCCGACGCGATCTCGAAGCCCTGCTGGAGCATTTCCGCACATTGCGAAACAAGCCCCGCACGAAGGTCTGGGTCTGTCTTCCGGTCCCGGTCTATGGCGACCAGTGGGGGATCAATGACCGCACGTTGGAAGAAGGCGTCATTCCCGTCCTGATGGATACCTGCCAGGACCGCAAGGTCCCCGTGATCGACCTGAACGACGCGCTCACCGGACACCCTGAAATGTTCCCGGACAAGATCCACCCGAACGCAGCGGGAGCGAAGTTGATGGCGTTGACTGTCTTTCAGGCAATCCGTCCCTGAGTGACGCGTTCGCCTTCGTCCTGTCCAAACCGGGCAATGACTCCGACGTTGCCCTTCACCGTTTCCGACGTAGCCTCACATTCCGTGGAGGACGTACCGATCCGCGCTCGCCGAGCGACCGTTGAGGACCTGCCGGCGCTTCAGGCGCTTTGGCAGAGGGCCGAGCTTCCCTGGGACCAGTTGGACCGTTTCGTGACCGAGTTTCTGGTCGTTCCCGGCGAGGAAGAAGGGATGCTGCTGGCGGCGATCGGCCTTCAGGTGGATGGCGATCAGGCGCTGGCACACAGCGAGGCGATTCTACCGGGTCAGGATGCGGATGGATTGCGGGCGGCGTTGTGGCTTCGGTTGCAGATCGTGGCGCGAAACAACGGTGCGGTGCGGTTGTGGACCCTGGAAGACGCACCCTACTGGCGATCCGTCTTTGCCCCTGCGGATGCGACAACCGTGCAGTCCCTCAAGGCCACCTTTGCTGATCCGTCCGCGGAATGGTGGACCTACCAACTGATCGATCCCGCCAAAGCCCAGAAGATGATCGATGAACGCCTCGCCCTGTGGGAAGCCACCCGCCACTCCGACTCGACGCACTTGGCAGACAGCATCCAGCGGTTTCGCCAGATTTCGTTCATCGTGGTGGGCCTTGTCCTGGCCATGATGGCGGTGATGGTGATGTACGTCGTTTTCCGCCGTCCTGAGGCCTTTCAGGAGCTGATCCGGGGTGTGGGCCGACGGTAGCTGGAGGAAATGGCGGATCAATTTACCAGACTTCCACGGGTCCCTGTGGAACTGGGATCGCCACCCGCCGGGCGCTGGCCGGTTCGTCCTCCCGAAGAAAGCTGGCCACCATCGGTGACAGCCGATACCGCGGGGTCAATTCGCCGTTCGCATCACAGAACTGGCGTCGCCATGAAATGTAATTGGCGGTGATCGCCTCAAACTCGGCCCGCGTGGACATCTGCACCACCTTCTTGTTGAACTCGGCTACGGGCCCAAAGCGTTTGGCGTACCAAGGGGCTACCTTTCGGAACATCACGCACCCCAACTTCTCGCCAAAGACCTCGATCATCAGGTCGAGATGGCGTCGCACGATCGCGAGGCGTTCCTCGAAGCTGGGTTCCGGAAGCAGTTCGCCGGTGGCCAACAGATGTCGCGTGCGCCGGAACAGCCACGGGTCATAGAAGGCTCCGCGGCCCGCGCTGATGCCCGCACAACCAGTCACCTCCAGCATATGCTGGGCGGCCTCGGGGGTCGTGACGTCGCCGTTGCCGATGACCGGAATCCGTTTCACCGCCTGCGCGACGCTCCGGATACCGGAGAGGTTGACCGTTCCGGAGAACCCCTGCTCGCGCGTTCGACCGTGCACGAAAACGGCAGCGATCCCGGCCACTTCCAGCGCTGCCGCCAGATCGGGCGCGGTGAGGTTGTCGTCGTCCCAGCCCAGACGCATCTTGGCCGTCACCGGGATCCGTACCGCCTCGATCATTCCGCGGACGAGATCCTGGGTTCGCGCATGGTCGGTCATCATCGCCGAGCCACCGCCCACACGGACCACCTTCTTGACGGGGCATCCCATGTTGATGTCGACCGATAGCGCACCCAGATCCTCGCACATCTTTGCCGCATCGCGCATCTCGCTGGGGACCGCGCCGAACAACTGGACCGACAACGGCCGATCCTGCGCGTTGGTCTCCACCAATTTGAGGGCCTTCGGATTCTTCTCGAGCAGGGAACGCGCGTTCACCAGATCGGTCGTGCAAAGGTCCACGCCACCGATCTCCCGCACGACAATGCGGAACGGCAAATTCGTGTATCCCGCCAGCGGCGACAGGAACAGGTTCGACTTCAGTTCAAGCGATCCAAAGCGGATCATGCCACCACCCTACGGAGGGTTCGGTTGCGGGGCCATCCCGCAATGCAGCGCCGTCGGCGGTGTCGCTCCTGTCAATTCGTTGGACAGCCCCCGCCCCTTCCGAACCATTCTCCCGCATCACATGCCACGCACCGCCACGCGCCTCAACGTCTTCACCGAATCCGTGATCCGCGGAATGACCCGGCTCGCCAACCGGCATGGAGCCATCAACCTTTCGCAGGGATTCCCGGATTTCGACCCACCTGAGGAATTGCTGAAGGCTTTGGAGAAGGCCGCCCGCGGCACCTGCCATCAATACGCGGTCACGTGGGGCGCGCCCAACTTCCGGCAAGCCCTCGCGCGGAAGATCCAACGGTTCTCTGGCCTGGAGATCGACCCCGACCAACACCTGGTCGTCACGTGTGGCAGCACCGAAGCCATGATGGTTGCGATGATGACGGCGTGTAATCCCGGGGACCGCGTCGTGGTGTTCTCGCCCTTCTACGAAAACTACGCCGCCGACGCGATCCTCTCGGGGGCCGAACCCATCTATGTCCCGTTGCGTCCGCCGGACTTCGGTTTCGATCGCGAGGAACTCCGCCGGGCATTCGACCAGCGCCCCAAGGCCATCGTTGTCTGCAATCCGTCGAACCCGACGGGCAAGGTGTTCACGCGCGAGGAACTGACCTTCATCCTCGAACTCGCGGCGGAACACGACGCGTTCGTCATCACCGACGAACCCTACGAGCACATCGTCTTCGAACCGCGGGAACACATCTACACCGCGGCCCTCCCCAACGCCGCCGACCGCGTCATCACCTGCAATTCCCTCTCGAAGACCTATTCGATCACGGGATGGCGCCTTGGCTATGTCCAGGCTGCGCCGCATGTCATTGCCCAGGCCCGCAAGGTGCATGACTTCCTGACCGTGGGTGCTGCCGCCCCGTTGCAGGAGGCCGCGGTTGCCGGGCTTGAATTGCCGGATTCCTACTACGCCGGCTTGCGCGAACTCTACACCCGCAAGCGCGACCTCTTCATCGGATGCCTCCAGCAAACCGGATTCCAGTTCACGCAACCCCAGGGCGCGTATTACGTCATGGTGGACATCTCGCCGCTGGGCTTCCAGAGCGACACGGCCGCGGCCGAATGGTTGATCCGGGAAATCGGGATCGCCGGCGTTCCTGGCTCCAGCTTCTTCCGCGAACCCGAACATCGCTTCATCCGGTTCCACTTCGCCAAGCGCGAAGAAACCCTCCTCGCTGCCGGCGAACGCCTCGCCAAGGTGGCACGTGCCGGAAGCTGACACCCCCGCTCACACGGATTGGCCCCATCCCATCGCCCTGCCCCGAACCTGCCATTGCCGAGGACCAAGGATCCGGTTCACACTCGCCGGACGAGCACTTGTCCAAAAAGATGAAATTACTCCCCACCCTGATCGCCGCCTT
>JBIKWS010000155.1:0-7731 GCA_044356195.1 Cyanophyceae cyanobacterium | reverse complement strand
GATGGGAAAGGGGGCTTCAAGAAGGCGAAGGACATCAAGGCCACGTTCGAGGCGCGCGGGATGCATCTCGACGGAATCTCGGCGCACTGCCCCTTCTGGGTGCACACCTCCGCATGGACGGGTACCAAGTCCGGCAATCCGTTCATCGCGCCGGATGTTGCTGCGCTGCCTTCGGAAAAGATCGAGAAGTGGCACGAGACCTACCTGCTCAAGCTGATGGATCTCGCGGCGGAACTGGGTGTGAAGAGCCTGCCCATGTTCTGGGGCGTGGCCTTCGGCTGGGAGGTGGCTTCCGGTTATCCCTGGGGCTTCTGGTCCGGTGCCGGATTTGACCTGGTCAAGGAAGGGCAGGAGCGGTTCGTGAAGAAGACGGCGAAGCTCCGGAAGAAGGCTAATGAACTGGGCATCAAGCTCTGCCACGAAATCCACCCGGGCACCGGGGCGATGTGCGCCGATGATTTCCTGATGTTGGTGCAGATCTGCGACAATGACCCCTGTCTGGCGGTCAACGCGGATCCCTCGCACTGCTGGGAGGGCGAGAGTTGGGAGACACGCTTCCTCAAGGTTGGCAAATACATCTACGCCGCCCATGTGAAGAACTTCACCATCCGCCCCGGGTTCCCCCTGCGCTCGATGGAGGCAAACTGGCCGAAGCGCGCGATGCAGTTCACGGACCTGCCTTCCGGCGACCTGAACATGCAGCGCTACGTGGAGTTGCTGCTGCACGTGGGCTACCGGGATCGCTACTGCAAGTTGAACGGCACCGCGACCGCACCACTTGTGGTCGAGGCAGAATCGGCGCACCGCGACCTCGACTTCACGAGCGCGAACGGCATCGCGTATGTCCGCGACCACTGCTGCTGGCCGGCGGCTGCAGGCAGCTTCGAGGACGGCATGGGCGCGTAGTTCCGGCATTTCAAAAATCCTCTTTGACAGATGCGGGGGAGATCGTGCATTCCTCCGTTGCTCCGGTAACGGGGCACTCATCCAGAGTGGCAGAGGGACTGGCCCGATGAAGCCACGGCAACCGGCAGCGCTGACCGCGCTGCGGCCAGGTGCCAAATCCAGGTCCTCCGAAAGGGGGGCGAAGATGAGGAGCGCTGGTCAGGATTTTCCGGCCCCTTCTCGCTTCGCGTGGAGGGGCTTTTTGCTTCGGCACGGTGCCGTTTCCCCTCCCACCAACAGTTGAGTGTCCAGAGCCGGACTTGGAACAGAGACGTATGAGCCAGACGCAGCAGGGATTCATGAAGGCGCTGAAGTGCCGCGAGTGCGGACGTGAGTACGCGCTGGGTGCCACCCACGTTTGTGAGTTTGATTTCGGTCCGCTGGAAGTCGCGTACGACTACGAGCGCATCAAGAAGGTGCTGAGCCGCGAGGTGATCCAGTCGCGTCCACAGAACATGTGGCGTTACCGGGAGCTGCTCCCGGTGGCCGGGGAGCCGACGGTTGGCCGTCAGGTGGGGTATACACCGTTGATCAAGGCGGACCGGCTGGCGAAGAAGCTGGGGATCCGCGAGCTGTGGGTGAAGAACGACGCGGTGAATTACCCGACGCTGTCGTTCAAGGATCGGGTGGTCAGCGTGGCTTTGAGCCGGTCGGTGGAGCTGGGCTTCAAGACCGTGGCCTGCGCCTCCACGGGCAACCTGGCCAATTCGGTGGCGGCGAACGCGGCTGCCGCTGGTCTGGAGGCCTACGTCTTCATCCCGTCCGATCTGGAGCAGGGCAAGGTGGTGAACTCCCTCGTCTATGGGGCGCGGGTGATCGGCATCAAGGGGCACTACGACGAGGTCAACCGCCTCTGCGCCGAGATTGCCGGCAAGTATCCCTGGGCGTTCGTGAACGTGAACATGCGCCCGTATTATGCCGAAGGGTCGAAGTCCATGGGCTTCGAGATCCAGGAACAGCTCGGCTGGGACATTCCTGAGCACACCGTGGTGTGCATGGCGTCCGGATCGCTGCTGACCAAGATCCACAAGAGTTACCAGGAGTTTTCGAAGCTTGGGATCGTTCCGGAGAAGAAGTGGAAGATCCACGGGGCGCAGGCCACGGGTTGCAATCCGATCTCCTCAGCGCAGAAGGCGGGCCTGGACTTCTTCAAGCCGCAGAAGCCCAACACGATTGCCAAGTCCCTGGCCATCGGCACGCCAGCCGATGGGTTTTACGCCTTGCGGGTGATGAAGGAGACGGGCGGGAGTGGCGACGACGTCACCGACGATGAGATCCGCGAGGGCATCCGGCTGCTGGCAGAGTGCGAGGGCGTGTTCGCCGAAACCGCAGGTGGTGTCACCGTGGGTGTGGCAAAGAAGTTGATTGCCGCCGGCAAGATTCCTGCCGATGGCCGCGCCGTCCTCTGCATCACCGGCAATGGGTTGAAGACGCTGGATGCGGTGGTCGGGCATGTGGGGGAAACCCGGGAGATCCGGCCGAGCCTTCGCGAGTTCGAGGGTCTGCTGTCGGTGGAACGTGGATCGACGGGTGTGCCGTCCCATGCCGTCCGCTGAAGCCTTGGTCCCACCGGGAGTCTGAGGAGACGAACCATGAGCGTGCGCGTAAGCATCCCGCCAACGTTGCGGAAGCTGTGTGGGGGAGAGGATTCGGTCCGGGTGCGTCCGGGAACCGTGGACTCGCTGGTGGACCAACTCCAGCAGCGTTACAACGGCGTGCGTGAGCGGCTTTGCGATGAGCAGGGCCGGATCCGTGGATCGGTGCTGGTATTCGTGAACGACGAGGACATCCGGTTCCTGGGACATCAGCAGACGGAGCTCCGCCCCGGGGACGAGGTCAGCATCATTCCGGCGTTTGCCGGGGGGTGAGGCGGGATCGGGATCGGGTGCGCGGGGGATGCCCTGGGGTGTTGCGCAAACAGCACATTGGCCTTTTTCAGGCAGCAACTTCATTCACGAAGATGCTCCGATTGGTTCATGTCTACGCTTCCGAGGCCTGCGGACGGACATTCCGGGTGAGGTGGTCCGGGATGGACCTGGCTCGACGGGTTGAATCCGCGCGCAACGCGAGTGTGGCATTGGCGGTGCTGTTCAGGTTGAGTGTGCGGGCAGCAGGTCCGCATTCCGATACACATGGCCATCCACGTCGCACTCCACCACCGCACCCATTACACCTACGACCGTGAGGTCGGGCACTCGCCGCATGTCATCCGGCTGCGCCCGGCACCGCACAGCCGCACGCCCATCCTGGCGTATTCGCTGAAGGTCAAGCCGTCGGAGCAATTCCTCAACTGGCAGCAGGACCCATTCTCCAATTACCTCGCGCGTGTGGTGTTTCCGGGAAAGTCCCGGGAGTTGCTCGTGGAAGTGGACCTCGTGGCGGAAATGGCGGTCTACAACCCTTTCGACTTCTTTCTGGAGGAATCCGCGGGCGAGTTCCCGTTCACGTACGAGGCGGTGCTTCGGAAGGATCTCGCGCCATTCATGGCCTGGCCCGGAGCGGGGCCTCGGTTGCTCGCCCTGATCGATCGGTGGCGTGGCTCGAAGATGCGGATGATCGACTTCCTGGTGGCGGTGAACCGCTGCGTGAACGAGGAGATCCGCTACACGATCCGGCTGGAGCCGGGCGTGCAGACACCGGAGGAAACGCTGACGTTGAAGAGCGGTTCGTGCCGCGACTCCGGGTGGTTGCTGGTGCAGTTGTTCCGTGCGCTGGGATTCGCCTCCCGCTTCGTTTCAGGGTACCTCATCCAATTGGCTCCCGATGTGAAGTCGCTGGACGGCCCCAGCGGGACCTCGGTCGATTTCACCGACCTGCACGCGTGGTGTGAGGTGTACCTGCCGGGTGCGGGGTGGGTGGGCCTGGATCCCACTTCCGGATTGATGGCGGGTGAGGGCCACATTCCGCTTTCGTGCACCCCGGAACCAGCGACGGCCGCTCCCGTCTCGGGTGCCGTCGACAAGTGCGAGTCGAAGCTGCACCACGAGATGAAGGTGACGCGGATCTTTGAGTCCCCGCGGGTCACGAAACCGTACACGGAGGAACAGTGGGAGCGGATCGAAGTGCTTGGGAACCGCATCGACGAGGAGTTGGTGACGGGTGACGTGCGGCTGACGATGGGTGGCGAGCCGACCTTTGTGTCGATCGACGACATGGACGGCGCGGAGTGGAACACGGCGGCGGTGGGGCCGAAGAAGCGCCTGCTGTCCGGTGACCTGCTGAAGCGTTTGCGGGCGAAGTTTGCTCCCGGCGGCCTCCTGTTTCACGGGCAGGGCAAGTGGTACCCCGGCGAGTCGTTGCCGCGATGGGCGCTCGGGTGCTACTGGCGCAAGGATGGAGAGCCGTTGTGGCATGACGACGCCTTGATTGCCGACGAGCGGGTGAATGCCGGTCACGGGCCGGCGGAGGCAGAGGCCTTCGCACGTCGGTTTGCCGAGAATGCGGGGTTGAGCACCCGGCATCTCATGCCTGGCTACGAGGACGTCTATTACTACCTCTGGCGCGAACGGCGGCTGCCGGTGAACGTGGATCCGTTGAAGTCCAACCTGGACGACGCCGAAGAGCGTCGTCGGTTGACCCGGATCTTCGGGCAGGGGCTCAAGAAGATCGTCGGTTATGCGCTGCCGCTGCGCCCGGCTCCGGGCGGTGGATGGCAGACGGGGCCGTGGTTCCTGCGGGATGATACGATGTGGTTGATCCCGGGCGATTCGCCGATGGGGTATCGGTTGCCGCTGGATTCGCAGGCGTGGGTGGCCAAGGGGGATTACCCCTATGTCCACGAGGTGGACCCGATGCAACCGCGCGGACCGTTGCCGCCAACGCGGGCTCCGGTCCGGATGACGAGTGCCGGATCGGAGGCCCGGGCCGAGATGGATCGGTTGCGCACGGCTGCGCTGGAGCGGGCCCGGGGCAAGGCTGGGGTCGTCGGTGCGGTGGATGCCACCGATCCGGCCGGGCGGGTGCCGGTGGCCCAGGAATCGGCGTCCTGGCTGGTGCGGACGGCGATGTGCTTCGAGCCGCGGGATGGACGGATGCATGTGTTCTTCCCCCCGCTGGAGAAGCTGGAGGAATACCTTGAGCTGGCAGCTCTGGTGGAGCAGACGGCCTCGGATCTCGGGATCCCGGTGCTGTTGGAAGGAAGTCCGCCGCCATTCGATCCGCGGTTGAATGTCTTCAAGGTGACGCCGGATCCCGGCGTCATCGAGGTCAACCTGCAACCGGCCCATTCGTGGAAGGAACTCGTCCACAATACACAGACCGTCTACGACGAGGCGCGCCTCTGTCGCCTGGGAACCGAGAAGTTCATGGTGGACGGTCGCCACACGGGAACGGGCGGCGGCAACCACATCATCATGGGTGGGGCGACGCCTTCGGATTCACCGATCCTGCGGCGGCCAGACCTGCTCCGGAGCCTGCTCGCCTACTGGCATAATCATCCGTCCCTGAGCTACCTCTTCAGCGGCTTGTTCATCGGGCCGACGAGCCAGCATCCGCGGGTGGATGAGGCGCGGAATGATTCGTTGTACGAATTGGAACTGGCCTTCCGACAGGTGCCGAGCAAGGGCTGGATTGCGCCGTGGCTGGTGGATCGGTTGTTCCGGAACCTGTTGGTGGATGTGACCGGCAACACGCATCGATCGGAGTTCAGCATCGACAAGCTCTACTCGCCGGACAGTTCGACCGGACGCCTCGGCCTCGTGGAATTGCGCGGCTTCGAGATGCCGCCCCATGCGCGGATGAGCCTCGCACAGCACCTCCTGCTGCGCTCGATGATCGCGCGGTTCTGGAAGCAGCCTTACGAGCACCATCTGGTGCGCTGGGACACGTCCTTGCACGATCGCTTCCTGCTGCCGCATTTCGTGTGGGACGACTTTGCGGACGTCGTCGAGGACATGCAGGAGCACGGTTACCCGCTCGAGAACGGTTGGTTCACACCGCATTTCGAATTCCGGTTCCCGTACGTGGGCGAGTTCGTCCAGCGCGGGGTCAAGGTGGAGCTTCGGACCGCCTTGGAGCCGTGGCACGTGATGGGTGAGGAAGGTGCTTCGGGCGGTGCGGTGCGTTACGTCGACAGTTCGCTCGAACGTTTGCAGGTGAAGGTCTCGGGTCTGGTGGATGGACGCCATCTGGTGACGTGCGCGGGACGCCGCGTGCCGCTGCATCCGACGGGCGTGCAGGGTGAGTTCGTGGCCGGCGTCCGATATCGGGCCTGGCAACCGTCCTCCTGCCTGCATCCGACGATCGGGGTGCATTCGCCGCTGGTGTTCGACCTCCTCGACACGTGGAACGGCCGCAGTCTGGGTGGGTGCACCTATCACGTCAGTCATCCGGGCGGCTTGAGTTACGAGACGTTCCCGGTGAACTCCTACGAGGCAGAGAGCCGCCGGTTGTCGCGGTTCTTCGCGCACGGGCACACGCCCGGCAAGATGGGGATTCCGGCGGCCGAACCGAACCCCGAGTTCCCGCTGACGCTGGATCTGCGTCGGTGATGAAAGGTCGGTGGCGGAATCGGATTCCGCTGCCTCCCGCAGGATTTGCCCCGGGCTCGGCGATTGCCGAACCCGGGGATTTTTTGCGCCCTGAATGAGGGTTTTCGTCCGGTCCTACTCCATCGCTTCGACCTTGTAGAACCAGGAGGTATGGTTCGAGCCCGGCTGGGAGATGGGCTGGATGATCTCGTCCCCGCTCGACAGCGTGATCAACTGCGCGGACGTGCCCAGGTTCAGGTCGGGGCCGGAGCGGATGTTGATCCGTCGGCCTGCTCGTCCGGTGACCTGGAGGCGCATGCGGCCTTCCGGAGTCGTGAACGGTCGGACTGACAGGGGGAAGAGTTGGCCTTCCGTCCAGAGGAACGTGGCGGTCGGTCGGATGGTATCCATCACCTGCGATTCGGTGCTTCCGGCAGTGAGGTCAAGGAGGTTGCCCCGCAGGTCGACGCCCCACCCGCGCGACCAGTTCCGGAGTGCCCCGATCTGTGTGATCTGGTTGAAGGGGGCGTACAGGTAGCGGATCCGATCGAGGACCCCCGACGATCGGACGCTGTCGAGGTTCGTCAGGCGGTTGCCGGTGAGATCGAGGAAGTTCAGGGCGGGAAGTGTGGAGAACCACTGTGCGCTTGGCACGGATTCCAGGCCGAGGCGGATCAGGCGGAGGGTGCGCAGTGTGGGAGCGTTGATGGACCTGAGTTCGATGCCCGGGATGTCACGCAGGGCAAGGGTGGTCAGGGGGGCGCCGGAGGGAAGTCGGACGGTGGAATCCAGGTTGCAGGTGCCCAGATCCAGAACGGCGAGGGAATTCAGTGACGACAGCCACCGCCAGTCGCTGGAAGTCGCCCTGGCGAGGACGAAGGTCCTCAGTCGCGTCAATGAACCAAGGGGGCTGAGGTCGGTGGCGCTTAGGCCACCCAGGTTCAGGTTGGTGAGGTTTGCCAGATTGCCGATCCATTGGATCGATGGTCCTTCGAACCGGGCCAGTTGGAGTGTGGTGAGCCGGGAGGGGTTGGACAGGGACAACGGTTGGTTGAGGGTGGTCAACGGCAACGCGAGGCTTTCGAGGAGTGGCAGCGAACTGAGGGCTCCGACGCTGCCCAGGGGGGCTTCCTGACTGATCGCGATGGATTTCAGGGCAGGGAATGAAGCCAGATCCTGAAGGCCCGCGAGTTTTGCTGCCCGGAGTTGCAGGGTCTCCAGACCCGTTGCATGGGAAAGGCCAGCGAGGCTCTCAACGATGCCGTTCGTGACATCGAGGCTCTTCAATTGCGCGAGCTTCGCGATCGCAATCGGCCCC
>JBIKWS010000154.1:0-7732 GCA_044356195.1 Cyanophyceae cyanobacterium | reverse complement strand
AGCGGAAACCGCGACCGCGTGATGGAAGTGCCGCAGAGCCGCGTGTTCGCGGCGGAAGTCCGGGATAACATCCTGGCGTTGCGCCAGAGCGTGCAGGCGCGTGACTTGGAGAATGGCGCGAGCGTGGAGTCGCGTTACGAGGTGCGCTACTTCCTCTCCCCTTACCAGGAGCCCGTGGGCCGGGGTCGGGAACAATCGGGCGTCGAGACGCGGTACGCGCGGTTCTTCGAGACGGCTCCGGTGCTGGAGACGACGACCGGCCGCAGTTCGACGCGGATGGCACGCTTCGACCTTTCGAAGCCGATCACGTTCCACTACAGCGCGAACACGCCGGAGCCGTACGTGGAAGCCATCAAGAACGGCATCCTGTACTGGAATCGTGCGTTCGGGACGAACGTCGTGCGTGCGGAGAAGGCTCCGGAAGGCGTCACCGCACCGGATCCGCGCTACAACATCGTGCAATGGGTTCCGTGGGACGGAGCCGGATCGGCGTACGCCGACATCCTGGTGGATCCGCGCACGGGTGATTCGCGGCATGGTCAGGCCTACATGACGTCGGTGTTCGCGGTGAGCGGACGGGCGCGGGCCCGGGCGGCGCTGCGTTCGATGCGCGAGTTGCTGGAAGCGAAGAAGGATTCGAAGGACGGCAAGGGCGACGGCAAGATGATGTGGCCGCAGATGGGCCTGCCGATCATGGAATCGGCGACGGCCTGCCAGGTGAACCTGGTGGCCTTCGCGCAGCAGTACGCGGCGGGGCTGGAGGAGTTGCTGGCGAGCGATTCGCTGACCGACGCGGCCGCGTTGCGCGCCTCGCAGGATTACGTGTGCGAGGTCGTGGCGCACGAGGTCGGGCACGTGCTCGGACTCCGCCACAACTTCGGCGGCAGCCTGGCCGCCACGATGACGCCGAAGGAACTCGACGAGTGGTTCCAGGCCTACGTGGCCGGCAAGGGACTCGAGTCCTGGACCAACCGGTTGGTGAGCTCCTCGATGATGGAGTACAGCGTGTTCAAGGCCGGCGCGTTCATCGGGTGGATGGTGCGGACCTCGGATCGCGTGCTGCCACATGACAAGGCGGCGATCCAGTGGGGCTACTTCGACAGCAAGGACGCGCAGGAACAGAAGCTCCTGTTCGCAACCGACCAGGACGCTGCGCGCTACGGCGACGTCCGGACCTTCGACTACGGTGCCCGGCCGATCATCGCCGGATACAACGAGATTTCCGCCACGTTGCGGGGATTGCCGCATTCGTTGATCGAACGGTTCATCGCGGCTCGTGCGCCGCGGGATCCCCGGGACCGCATTCCGTTGCAGCAGGTGAACCTGTCGGTGACGGCGACAGCGGCTTCGGTCGCCAATGACATGGCGTCGATCGCGCTCTGGTTCCAGTCGGGGGCGCGGTCCCTCGCGGTGGAGAACCAGTTCGACTTCATCGGCGAATTGAACCGCAAGGAGCGGGTGACGGCGCACTGGAAGGCGTTGTCCGAGCAATTGGAGAAGCTGGGCGGCGTGGACCGGGTGCTGTTCGGCGTGTTGCCGGCGGACCTGAAGCTGGAGCTCAAGAAGGAACCGGAGGGTGTGGAAGCGGCACCCAAAGTGGACGCGGCGCAGCTCACGGCGCGGTTTGAGAAGATCCTGGCGTCACCGGCCTACACGAACTTCGTGGGCCTGGACGAGAAGCGCTACAGCTTCACCGACGACGAAAAGAAGGTGATCACCGAACGGTGCCGCAGCTTCTTCAAGGAGCTGGAGGAGGCCGTGCTGAAGCAGGTGCTCATCCGGTTGGAGAACGCCCCGCGCGACATCGCCCGCGAGGCCAACGACGTCATCACCGAGGAAGATTTGGTCGCGCAGTTCGAGCGCCGCATCATCGAGTTGTCCCGCTTCGTCTTATTGGCAAAGGACGAGAGCCAGCAGATCAAGGGCAAGCTGGACAAGGCTCGGGTCGAGGTCGTGGACTTCAAGTACGACCACGACACGCGCATGGCGGCGGCCAAGGCGCTCAACGACAGGACCGGTTCCTTCCGCGGTTGGGCCACGGACGCCAAGGGCGACCTGAACAAGGCGCTCAAGGACGAGGTGGACGCCGCGTTGAACATTCCGAACATGAAGGAATTCCGGGATTCGCAGCTGAGCCGTTCGCTGCGCGAATGGTACCTGCGCCAACAGGACATCCTCGCGTTGCTCCCGCCGCGTCCGCCGGGCCCGGCACCGCGATGAGGGGGGAGGAGTAGTTCCCAGTCGCCAGTATCCAGTGACAGGCGGTCCCACGCGGAGGCGCGGGGACCGCCCTTTTGTTTTTCTGGGAGAGCGACGCGGGACACCTCGCGACACGGCCCCCGCCTGGGACGGGGAGGCGACGTCCCCGTCGCCCGTCCAAGAGCCCCTCCCCATGGCGATGAGGCCATCGCCGCCCCGCTGAGAGACGGGGGCCATCAATCCTGTTGGGCATCCTCGGAAGCGGGCGTAGGCTGGACGCATGGAAGATCGACCGGAGGATGTGGAAGCCACGGCGGCGGCGCACCAGTTGCCGCCGGTGTTCGTGGGGACGCTCTTTGCGTGCCTTCTGGGCGGCTTGATTCCGGGCATCTACATGACCTTGGTGGCGGCACCGGGATACCAGGGATCGCCGGTGTACGGCCTGCTGCTGCCCTGGTCGCTGTTGCCCTTCATCCTGGCGGTGGCGGCGGGGTGGGTCGGTCGTGGATTGGATGAGGGGCGGTCGTTGCGTTTCTGGGCGGTCTTGACGGCCCTCCTGGGAGTCGGGGTGTACACGTACTACATGCTGTTCCACCCGCGGGGTGTCCGAAACGTGCAGGTGTTCCTGTTCCTGCCGCTGTGGCAGTGGGGCCTGATGGCGCGGTCGATGATGCGGTGTGTGCTGGCGTGGCGCCGGCGGTTGGCGGATCGCGAGAAGATTGAAGTTTGATTCAAGGTCGAGGGCATGCCTTGAGACTCCCATCGGGGCATCCCGGAGGGATGGGAGCGAATAGCCCCGGGTCTTGCGAAGCACGCACCCGGGGAAAGAGGTGTTGAATTGGAATCGCACCCCGGCAAGGGTGCGGAGCTTCGGAGTCTTCAACCCCCTGCCGGGGTTGGTGCTTCATCACGCACGTGTCCCGGGGTTGCTTCGCACCCCGGGCTATCGGCTTCAACGCCTCCGGCGTACCCCACAGGCACGACCGCTGACTTCACGTGCGGAAACCTGCCGTGACAGGCGGCTTGAAACTTGAATCTGAAAACTTGGAACGACGCTTGGAGGCTGCCGAGGGACTTCTCCCACCCTTATCCTGCTCATGAATGAATTTAGCGTTCGTGATGTGCCCGGTTTCTTGACCCGAGGGCCATCTCGGGAGGAGGATACCCAAAACACGACGTCTCGAAGTGTGGCTTGCCGTCGACACGACACGCGCTCCTTCGGGCAACCTTTTTGACAGGAGCATCGATGAGTGACGCAGCTGTAGCCACCCCCGCGGGTGGTCAACCGACGGTCTCGAAGATTTCCGAGGCCGTGATCCGGATCGCGGGCAATTCCCAGGACGGCATCCAGGCCATCGGCGGCTTCCTCGCCCGCCTCGCAGGCCGGAGCGAGCAGGAAGTCATGACCTTCATGACCATTCCGTCCACCATCTCCGGCGGACCCTCGATCTTCCAGGTCCGCATCGGTTCCGGCGAGGTCCTCTCCGCCGGTGACGAGGCCGACATGCTGCTGGCGTTCTATGATCACAGCTACACGGCCCACCTTGGTTCCCTGCGCAAGGGCGGCATTGTGGTCTACGACTCCGACCACCTGAAGCCGGAGGCCATCCCCGCCGAGAACCTGACCAAGTACCGTCACGTGGGCGTCCCCATCTCCTCGCTGACGATCGAGGCCATCGGTGGCACCGGTCGGGACAAGGGCAAGAACGTGTACGCGCTGGGATTGCTGGCGCGGATGTTCGACCTGAACGTGCCGAAGCTGCACCGGTTGCTGCAGGAACGCTTCACCGGCAAGGATCCGAAGATTGCCGAGACCGCGCTCAACGCCTTCAACGCCGGATACAACTACACGCTGGCGACGGCTCCCGAGCTGTTCCAGTTCAAGCCCGGTGAGAACGTCGGCCAGGCGCAGGTCGTGATGAGCGGCAACGAGGCGCTCGCGTACGGCCTGATCGCCGCCGGTGTGCGGTTCGGTGCGGGATATCCGATCACTCCGTGGTCTGACATCATGGAGCTGCTGCGCCGCGAATTGCCGAAGTACGGCGGCCAGTTCCAGCAGTGCGAGGACGAGATCGCGTCGGTGTCGATGGCGATCGGAGCGAGCTGGGGTGGACGGGTGGCCGTCACGGGTTCCTCCGGTCCTGGCATCTCGCTCAAGACCGAGGCCATCGGCTGGGCGGTGATGGCGGAAATGCCGTTGGTGGTCGTGGACGTGCAACGCGGTGGCCCTTCGACGGGCATGCCGACGAACATCGAGCAATCGGACCTGAACATCGCCGTCTACGGCGGCCACGGCGACAGCCCCCGGGTGGTCATCGCGCCGTCGAGCGTCGAGGATTGCTTCTACTCCGCCATCGAGGCGGTGAACATCGCGCGGAAGTACAGCACGCCGGTGATCCTGTTGACGGATCAGGGCATTGCGACGCGGATCGAGGCGTTCAAGGAGCCCGATCTCCAGAAGGTCGTGCAGGACATTTCGCCCGACTACTCGGCGGTCACCGAGCACAAGCCCTACGATCTTTCGGCTCCGGATGGCGTCACGCGGCACATCGCGCCGGGCACGCGTGTGGCGAGCGGCAAGTATCCGGTGGTGACCGGTCTGGAGCACGACGAGCTCGGGCACCCGACGGGGTCGCCGAAGCTGCACGTGCAGATGACGGCGAAGCGGCGCAACAAGCTGAAGAAGCTGGCGACGGAATTGCCGGCACCGGTGGTTTACGGTGCGCCCGAGGGCCAGGTGTTGTTGGTCAGCTGGGGTTCGGCCCAGGGCCCGGTGCAGGAAGCGGTGAAGGCGGCGCGTGCCGCGGGCAAGGCGGTCTCCTCGCTTCACATCAAGTACATCAGCCCGTTGCCAAACGACCTCGAAAAGATCTTCGAGGCGTTCACGCACGTGTTCGTGGTGGAATTGAACGACGAGGGCGTGAACGGCATCGGCCAGTTCGGTGGCCTGCTGCGCGTCCGTTATGCGGACAAGAAGATCCGTGGCATCACCAAGTGCGACGGCCTGACATGGAAGGTGCGCGAGATCCTGGACCGGATCGCCGCGTTGACCGCCTGAAACCCCGGCAACTGAAAACCTGATTTCTGAAACGATTATGAGCGAGATGGCCTTTCCGTTCGCCGTGCTGCCGCGCGGTGCCAACACCAATGCGACGCCCGTGGCGCCGTTGACCGATGCGGACCGCAAGCCGCTGATGAAGAAGGATGTTTCCGCCGATCACCCGACGTGGTGCCCCGGCTGCGGCGACTTCTCCGTGCTGGCCCTGTATTTCAAGCTGATCGAGAAGCGCCGCATGTTCCACGAGAAGATCACGACCGTGGCCGGCATCGGCTGCTCCTCGCGCTTCCCGTACTTCGTGCAGGCGCACGGAGCCCACTTCATCCACGGTCGCGCGCTGCCGTTCGCGTCGGGTGTGGCCTTGAGCCGTCCGGACCTTCACGTGTTTGTCTTCGGTGGCGACGGCGACGCGTTCTCAATCGGTGGCAACCACTTCACGCACACCGCGCGCAAGAACGTGAAGCTGACGTACGTCGTGATGGACAACAACGTCTACGGCCTCACCAAGAACCAGACGTCCCCGACCTCGCCGCTGGGGTACAAGTCCAAGACCGACGTCTGGGGTGCCAAGGATCGTCCGGTGAACCCCATCAAGCAGGCGATCTGCGCCGGGGCGACCTTCGTGGCCCGTTCGTCGAGCACGAACCCGAATCACGTCCTCGCGATGATGGAACAGGCGATGGACCACGACGGGTTCAGCTTCGTCCAGATCCTGAGCGAATGCGTCGAGTTCTACCCCGGTGCCTTCGACAACGCCAACCCCCGCAAGGGCGGGGCGTTTGCGGAAGTGCCGAAGGAGCACGATGTCACCGATGAATACGCCTCCTACCGCCTGGCGGAGGACCTCACCCCGGGCAAGTTCGGCGTGATCTACAAGGTCAACCGGCCCACCAAGAACGCCAACGAGGCGCAGATCATCGCTGATCATCAGGCGAAGACCGCCGGGCTCGAACCCTGGCAGATCCTGAAGAAGAACTTCGATCGGATGAAGTAACCCGTTGGCCACCGAGGACGGTGGCAGCGGAACCGATGGCGAAAGGCTCCCCCGGGAAACCGGTGGGAGCCTTTCTGTTGGCGGGGCTTGTGCCGGGATTGGCGGTGGCGTGGGACGGGATCGCATAGCGCGTTGTGCCGACCGATGCCACTGTCGTCCACACTCTGAATGGTCATGAAACAGCAACGATACGGATTCTGGGCCGGATGTCTGGTTTGGGTGGCGGGTTCGCTGGCGGTTGCCACGCAGGCGGCGGAAGGGACCGGAGCACACGCCGGTCCGCCCCTGCGGGTGCTGTTCCTGGGCGACGACGGCCATCACCGGCCGGAGGATCGGTTCCGCCAGTTGCAACCGGTCATGGCTGAGCGGGGGATCGAGCTGGTGTACACGCCCAGCCTGGAGGACCTGAACCCGGCGCGGTTGCTGGGCTATGACGCCGTGGCCATCTTCGCGAACCACACGGTCATCCAGCCTTCGCAGGAGAAAGCGTTGCTCGACTTCGTCAAGGCGGGTGGTGGGTTGGTGCCGCTGCATTGCGCGTCGTACTGCTTCCTGAATTCGCCGGCCTATATCGACCTGGTCGGTGGCCAGTTCCTGCGCCACGGCACGGGCGTGTTCCGCGAGACCATCGTGGATACGGCGCATCCGGTGATGCAGGGGTTGAAGGAGATCGAAAGCTGGGACGAGACCTACGTCCACACCAAGCACAACACCAACCGCATCGTGCTTTCCGAGCGACGCGATGCCACGGGTTCGGAACCGTATACGTGGGTGCGCGACTTTGGTCAGGGCCGCGTCTTCTATACCGCCTGGGGTCACGACCAGCGCACGTGGTCGAACACCAATTTCCATGCCCTCGTCGAAAACGGCATCCGCTGGGCCTCCGCTCACGCCGTCAACGCGGTGCGTCCCGTCGCCGGGCTTCCCGCTCCGGAGACCATCGAGGCTCCTTCGCCGCTTCCCAACTATCGTCCCGGCCGCGGCGGCGAGCCCATCAAGACGATGCAGAAGCCGATGGAACCCGCGCAGTCGGCGAAGCATCTCGCCACGCTCGACGGTTTCGAGGCGAAGCTGTTCGCCAGCGAGCCGGACATCGTGAAGGCGATCTGGCTCGACTGGGATCTGCGTGGCCGGTTGTGGATCGCCGAGACCGTCGACTACCCCAACGAACTCCAGCCCGAAGGCCAGGGTCGCGACCGCATCAAGATCTGCGAGGACACCGATGGCGACGGGCGCGCGGACAAGTTCACGATCTTCGCCGACAAGCTCAGCGTGCCCACGGGCTTCGTCTTCGCCCAGGGTGGGTTGATCGTCGTGCACTCGGGGCTGACCGAGTTCTTCCGCGACACCGACGGAGACGATCGGGCAGACGAACGGAAGGTCCTGTTCAAGGGCTGGAACATGGGCGACACCCACGCCACCGCGAGCAACCTGCGCTACGGCTTCGACAACTGGATCTGGGGAACCGTCGGGTACTCCGG
>JBIKWS010000153.1:0-7733 GCA_044356195.1 Cyanophyceae cyanobacterium | reverse complement strand
TCCGGCACCACGCCCCCATACTCGGCGTGCATCCGGATCTGGGTGGCGACCACATTGGACCGCACCACCCCCTCCGAAACCACCGCCACGCTGGTCTCGTCACACGACGACTCGAAGGCCAGCAACATCGTCAGTTCAACGGCTTGATGGGCGCGTTGGTCTTGCTGCCGTTGGCTGGCTTGGCGTTGGAGGCGCGCTTGCTGAAGAGGTTCACGCCCTTGAGCAGATCGACGGCACGCTCCAGTTGGGGATCGCGTTCGTTGGTGACCAGATCCCGCAGGGCGTCGCGGCGGGACGCATCAAAGGACTTCAAGCCTTCCTCGAGGTTGGCGCGTCCGCCGGGCATCCGGCGCAATTGGATGGCGATCTCCTCGTCATCGGACATCGGCACGACGATGTCGGGGGTGAGGCCGTGTTCGTGGATCACGCGATGGGACGGCGTGTAATACTTGGCGGTGGTCAGGCGCAGGGCGGATCCATCCTGCAACGGCAGGATGCTCTGGACCGAACCCTTGCCGAAGCTTTGCTCGCCCACGAGGACGGCGCGCTTCAGATCCTGCAGGCAGCCGGAGACGATCTCCGCCGCCGAAGCGCTACCGCCGTTGACGAGGATGACCATGGGCAGCTTCCGGACCCGACCGCGGCCGAAGGCACGGCGCTGGGTGTTGCTGGAAGCATTGCGCCCCTCGGTCGAGACGATGGGCTGGTTCTTGTCGAGGAACTTCTCGCAGACGGCAACCGCCTGATCGAGGAGACCGCCGGGGTTGCCGCGCAGGTCGAGGACGAGCGATTCCACGCCCTTGCTCTCGAGAAGTTTCAGGGCCTCCTCCAGTTCATCGGCGGTCTTCTCGGCGAACTGCGTGAGCCGGACATAGCCCACCTTGTCGTCGCCCACCGGAAACTCGCGGCGGTTGTTGATGTCCTTCACCGAGTACACGCGGATGTCGGCCCGGGTCAGGGTGACATCCCGGGGTTCGGTCTGGCCGTTGCGGATGACCGTCAGGACGACCTTCGAACCCGACTCGCCGCGCAAGGTGACCACGGCATCGCCCTGATTCATCCGTTCGGTGGACTTGCCGTCGATCTTCACGATCCGGTCCTGGGGCATGATGCCCGCCTCGAACGCGGGGGTGTCCTCCATCGGCGCGATCACGACCAGCGCCCCGTCCCGGGCCTGCACCTGCAACCCGACGCCGCCGTAGGTCCCTTCGGTGTCCTGCTTGAGATCCTCGTACTTCGACAACTCCATGAACTCGCTGTGGGGATCGAGGGTGGAAAGCATCCCCTTGAGCGCGCCCTGGACGAGATCGCGATAGGTGAGTTTCTCGCCATCGACGTAGTCCCGACGCACGCGCTCGAGCACGCGGGCAAACAGTTCCAACTGCTGGTAGGCGTCGTCCTTGTCATCCGCGGCCGACAGGCGAAAGACCTGCGCCCCGGAAAAAACGTAGAGGGACAACGCGACAGCGAGCATTCCGTACACAAAGCGTCGGTTCATGGCGTTCGTTCCTGCGCCGTCACCCTACGGCCGCCGCCCTGCCCCCGCAATGGCGCGGAACCTGAAACTGTCGGAAACTAGGGAACTCTCCCCCCAGCATGCTTGAAACTTTGGCCTGATATCCTCGAACTCCTCCCTGCATGTTTGCACGCGCTGCCCTTTGCCTCTTCACCGCCCTGCCGCTCGTCGCGCAGGACGTCGCCAAACCCGTCGACCGCCAAACCCGTTCCTTCGGATCCCCCGGCGAGCCCGGCTACCGAGGCACGCTCGACGCCTCCGTCGGGTACGTCCCGGATTCCGGCATCCGTGAGGGTTCCGTGGATCTGGGCGACATCGACACCTTCCATTCCCGCGTCCGATACACCGGGACGTTCATTTCCGGTGGTGCGGTGAACTGGTCGGTGGGGGTCGAGGCAGAGAGCTTCCGGTTCGGGTTGGATCAGACCTCCCTGCTGCCCGACAACCTCGGGTCCATCACGATGCCGCTGGGCATGACCTGGCAGATCAGTTCGCGGTGGACGTTCCTCGGCGAGGTTTCGCCCGGCATCTACAGCGACTTCGAGGACATCAGCTCCAGCGACTTCAACGCTCCCGTGATTGCCGGCGTTTCGTACGCCATCAACCCGAACCTGCTGTTGTTCCTCCAGGTTTCGGTGGATCCGCGCCGCGACATCCCCTTTGTCGGCGGTCCTGGAATCCGCTGGCAGATCAACTCCCAGTGGGCGTTGTCGATCCTGATGCCGCGGCCGCGGGTGGAATTCCGTCCGAACCAGAGCTGGTTGATGTATGCCGGCGGCGAGATCGTGGGCGGGGCCTACCAGATCAGCAAGAGCCACGGCAGCGACCGCGGGGACTCCCAGTTCGATGACGTCAACATGACCTACCGCGAGATCCGCGCCGGCGTGGGGGCCATCTGGGACATTGGCGGTGGATTCCGGGTCGAGGGCGCCGCCGGATGGGTGATCGACCGGCGATTCGTCGTGGATGAACGCCAACGTCAATGGAACGGTGACGGAGCCCCTTACGCTCGGCTCCAGTTGAGCTATCGTTACTGAGAATGAGCGCGAATGGCGGCGAATCAGAAACAGGTTGCACCACACGGATCCAGCGCACGGAATCCACGGCCGAGGGACATCGGCTCCACGAGGATTCCCTCCGCGCCGCCAACTGGAAGCGCTGGGGCCCATACCTTCCCGACCGCCAATGGTCGACCGTCCGCGAGGATTATTCCCCGGGCGGCACCTGTTGGGAATCCTTCCCCCACGACCACGCCCGCAGCCGGGCCTATCGGTGGGGGGACGACGGCCTTCTGGGGTGGACCGACCGCCAATGCCGGCTTTGTTTCGCCGTCGCCCTCTGGAACGGGCGCGATCCCATCCTCAAGGAACGCCTCTTCGGACTGACCAACGCCGAGGGCAATCACGGCGAGGATGCCAAGGAGGAGTGGTTCCACCTCGATTCCACCCCGACCCACAGCCTCGCCCGCGCGCTCTATCGCTATCCCCAGGACGAGTTCCCGTACACCCGGCTCATCGAGGAGAACCGCCGGCGCTCCCGCGACGAACCCGAGTTCGAACTCCGCGACACGGGCCTCTTTGACGGGAATCTTTTCTTCGATGTCGAGGTCCTGTACGCCAAGCAATCACCGGATGACACGCTGATCCGTGTCCGGATCACCAACCGCGGACCGGACACCGCCGAACTCCACGTCCTGCCCACGCTCTGGTACCGCAACACTTGGAGCTGGGGTTGCACCCACGAGGGATGTTCGCCCCGACCGCGCCTCCGCGCGCTCGACGGCGGACAGGTCGAAGGCGTCCACGAAACGCTCGGGACCTACCGCTTCGAAGTCGGCACCGCCCCGGATGGTTCCCAGCCGGAACTGTGGTTCACCGAAAACGAGACGAACACCGAACGGCTGTTCGGGGTTCCCAACGCGACCCCTTACGTCAAGGACGCCTTCCACCGGCGACTCATCCACGGCGAAACCGACGCGACCCACCCGGAATCCATCGGCTCCAAGGTCGCCGCCCACTACCACCTGACGATTCCTTCCGGCGCGTCCCAAACGATCGATCTCCGCCTCGCACCGGCGGCCGAAGCAGGCCTCCCCGACCGTGCACGTCCGCTGCCGGGCTCCGGCACGGCGATCGACGGCGTCTTCGCGACGCGACAAGCCGAGGCGGACGCTTTCTTCGGGGCCCTCACTCCGGCCGCCATGACCCCGGCGGAACGGCTGGTCACGCGTCAGGCGTACGCAGGCCTGCTCTGGTCCAAGCAATTCTATCATTACGTCGTCGAGGACTGGCTCGAAGGTGATCCCAACCCACCCAAGCCACCCACCTCACGTCTGGGAGGACGCAACGCCGAATGGCGGCACATCCACGCCCGGGACATCCTTTCGATGCCCGACAAGTGGGAATATCCGTGGTTTGCCGCGTGGGATCTCGCCTTCCACATGATCCCGTTTGCGGCGGTGGATGGGACCTTCGCGAAGAACCAGATCAGCCTGCTGCTCCGGGAATGGTACATGCATCCGAACGGCCAGATCCCGGCCTACGAGTTTTCGTTTTCGGACGTGAATCCGCCCGTTCACGCCTGGGCGGCGTGGCGTGTCTACAAGCTCACCGGAGCCAAGGGCGCGCGTGACCGTGACTTCCTTGAGTCCGTGTTCCAGAAGCTCCTCCTGAACTTCACCTGGTGGGTCAACCGCAAGGATGCCTCCGGCAAGAACCTGTTCAGCGGGGGCTTCCTCGGGCTCGACAACATCGGCGTGTTCGACCGCTCCAAGCCCCTGCCCGGCGGCGGAACGTTGCAACAGGCGGACGGCACCGCATGGATGGCCTTCTATTGCTCCACCATGCTGGCCATGGCCCTCGAACTCGCCCATGACGGCACCCGCGTTCGCCCCGCCTACGAGGACATGGCGTCGAAGTTCCTCGAACACTTCGTCCAGATCGCCGAAGCCATGAACACCGTCGGCGGTTCCGGCCTGTGGGACCCAACCGACGGATTCTATTACGACCAACTCGACGTCGACGGCCGCACCATCCCGCTGCGGACACGTTCGATGGTCGGGTTGCTGCCGTTGATCGCCGTCGAAGTGTTCGACGAGGAGGTCATCGATCGTCTCCCCGGATTCCGTCGCCGGCTCGATTGGTTCATCGCCCACAAGCACAGCCTCCAGCGCGGCATCGCCCTCGGCCGATCAAACTCGCGTCGGAAGCTCCTGCTCGCCATCCCGACGCGTGACCGCCTGCGCTCGGTCCTGCGCTACCTCTTCGACGAGTCCGAGTTCCTCTCGCCGTTCGGCATCCGCTCCCTTTCACGGTTCCACGAGAAGCACCCGTTTGTCTTCGAGCACGGCGGGTCCACGCATCGCGTGGATTACGTCCCGGGCGAATCCAACACGTGGCTCTTCGGCGGAAACTCCAATTGGCGCGGCCCCATCTGGTTCCCCGTCAATTACCTCATCGAGGAAGCCCTCGAACGGTACCACCACTTCTACGGCGACGAGTTCCAGATCGAATATCCCACCGGCTCCGGTCGGACCGTCTCCCTGCGCGAGGCCGCGCTCGACATCGAACGACGTTTGGCTGCGCTCTTCCTGCCGGGTCCGGACGGCACCCGCCCTGCCCTGGCGGCCGATCCACGCTTCGCCACAGATCCCCACTCCCGCGAACTCCTCGAGTTCCACGAGTACTTCCACGCGGAAACCGGCCGTGGCTGCGGGGCCAACCACCAGACCGGCTGGACCGCCCTCGTCATCCGTCACCTCGAAGACCTCGCCCGGATGCGCGCCCGGTGAGGCGTAGCTGACGAGGTCTAGGGGGAATTCCCAGTCTTGAAACTTGAATCTCCCCCAAACTTCGCCCTCCCCATCGCTCCATCGCGATGATAAATCGCCCCCATGCAATCCCATGAAGTCTTGAGGGAAGTGCTCAAGTCGACCTCGGCCAAGCAGATCTCCTCCGACCTCAACCTCTCGCTTTCGCTCATCTACAAGTGGGCGGAAACCCCGGATCCAGAGGCCTTGTCCCAGTCCTACAATCCCCTCGACCGGGTCGATCAACTCTTCCAGAGCACCCGCGATCTGCGCCTGATCCACTGGATCTGCGAACGTTCCGGGGGCTTCTTCATCCGCAACCCCAAGACCACCCACAGTCACCCGGACTACCTGATTCCGGCGACCAACCAGATCGTCCAGGAATTTGCGGACCTGCTCGCCGTCGTTGCCTCCGCTGCGGCGGACAATTCCGTGGACGCCCCCGAGGCCAAGAAGATCCGTGCCCGCTGGGAACAGCTCAAGACCGTGACGGAAACCTTCGTGCACTGCTGCGAATCCGGGAACTTCAGTGAACTGAAGGAAGTCCCTGCTGCCACCAAGTCCTGATCCGTGAGCGTCCCGAAGCCCCCATCTCCGACCGGAACGGAGGCTGACGACGCCGTCATCGCGCAGGCCCTGAGGCGTTCCCTCATCGCACTGATCCTGATCGGGGTCCTTGCCGCGGCCATCATTGGATGGCTCGCTCGGCCAGCACCCCAACCCGCCTCCCGGGTGACCGCGCTGGCGGCTCCGACCACCGGATCCTCGGTCGTCCGACCGCCGACAGTCCGCTTCACGGACGTCACCAAACCCGCGGGCATCCATTTCATCCACGCCAACGGGGCCCGTGGGGAAAAGCTCCTGCCGGAAACCATGGGTGGCGGGGTGATCGCATTCGATGCGGACGGCGACTTCGACGCCGACCTCCTCTTCCTCAACGGAACTTCCTGGGACGGCTCCGCTCCGCGCACCAACCCTGCCCTTTACCGGAACGACACACCTCCCGGCGGCACCTGGGCCTTCACCAACATCACGACGGGCTCCGGTCTCGACGTTCCGCTCTACGCGATGGGGGCTGCCGCGGGAGATTTCGATGGGGATGGGCGCGTCGACCTCTTCATCACTTGCGTCGGCACGAACCATCTTTTCCAGAACCTGGGAAATGGGCGCTTCACCGACGTTACTGCCATCGCCGGAGTCGGGGGACTCAACCAATGGAGTACCGCAGCCGCCTGGTTCGACCTCGACCACGACGGCGACCTCGATCTCTTCGTCGGGAACTACGTGGAGTGGTCCCCCGATCTCGATCGCCGCATCAACACCACGCTGGCGGGTGGTGGCCGAGCCTACGGCCAACCGTGGAACTTCCCCGGGACGTTCCCCTACCTCTTCCGCAATGACTCAGTCCCCGGCGGTCCGCCTCGCTTCACCGAGATCGCCGGCCAGGCCGGGCTCCACACCCGCAACGCCGCCTCCGGCCAGCCCATGGCAAAGACCCTGGCCGTCGCTCCCATCGACCTCAACGACGACGGATGGATGGACCTGGTCGTGGCCAACGACACCGTCCAGAACTTCGTCTTCACAAACCGCCACGACGGTACCTTCACCGAGGTGGGAGCCCAGACCGGCATTGCCTTCGATGCCTACGGCCACCCCCGCGGCGCGATGGGCATCGACGCAGCGCGCTTCCGCGATGACGACGCGCTCGGCATCGCCATCGGAAACTTCGCCAACGAGATGAACGCGCTGTACGTCGCGCAACCCGGCAGGGATCACCTGATCTTCGCCGACGAAGCCCTCACCGAAGGCATTGGACCCGCCAGCCGTCTCCTCCTCAAGTTCGGCCTCTTCTTCTTTGATTACGACCTCGATGGTCGCCTCGACGTCCTCACCGCCAACGGCCACATCGAGGAGGAAATCGAAAAGCTCCAGGCCGATGTCCGGTACCGCCAACCCGCCCAACTCTTCTGGAACGCCGGCGGCGGCCCCTCCTTCCATCCGGTGACCGAAGCGGAGGCCGGTCCCGACCTGTTCGAACCACGGGTTGGCCGCGGCAGCGCCTTCGCCGATTTTGACCGCGACGGCGATCTCGACGTCGTGATCGCGCAGGTCAACGGGCCACCCGCCCTGCTCCGAAACGACCAGAACGTTGGGCACCACTGGATCCGTCTCCGACTCGTCGGCCGCCCGGGAAATACCGGAGCCATCGGGGCGTGGATCCGGACCCGGGTCAACGGACGGATCCTTGCCAGGCAAGTCATGCCCACCCGCAGTTATCTGTCCCAGAGCGAGCTGCCTGTGACGATCGGGCTCGGGAAGACCGAGCGCGTCGACGGACTCCAGATCCGCTGGCCCAACGGCCGCGACCAAGTCCTCCCGATCCCGGACTCCGACCGCGAGGTCGAAATC
>JBIKWS010000152.1:0-7738 GCA_044356195.1 Cyanophyceae cyanobacterium | reverse complement strand
TCCGAGGTGGAGGTCGTCCTCGGCCTCAACCGTTCCGCCATGTCCAGCACGGTGGGCGACCGTTATGCCGGGATCCTGCGTTTCGCGGACACCAACGGTCTGAGCCAGATCGATGTCGGGGTCGCCGCCACCGTGGCCGATACCGCAGGCCTGTGGGTCGGCGACGCCTCCGTCACCCAGGTGGCCCAGTATCTGGTGACCTACGCCAAAAAAGCCGATGGCACTCCCCTTCTGGCCGAGGTCACGACCAACGGCGCGTCCTACGTCGCCATCAGCACCAACACCACGATGGCCAACGTGGTCCGGCCCGTGCCCCTGCGGCTGATTGCCCACAACGATTCCGGCGGCCAAGCCCGCCTGTTGCAGCGCGTCTTCGTCGGACTCAACTCCGCCAACGTGCCGGTCCTCGCCACGGACGAGGCCCTGCTCGGCACCGACAACCGCGATGGTGCCCGGCGCATCTCCGCCGCCCATCTGCCCTTCGCGCACACGAATGCTCCCTGGTTGGGCACCGGCCAGTTCCGGGAGGGCAACAACGTCCAGTTCACCGTGCCGCTCGACTACCGGGACCAGACCTCCAATCCCTTCCTGCACACGTTCCACCCGGATCATGACAATCTCGACGCCCGGTTCAGCCGGGTACAGGTGCAGGGCGCGGAGTCCTATACCCTCGAGCGGGCGATCACCCTCGCCGTGACCTCCCCCGGCACGAACTTCACCAGTCTCACCACCAGCCGGGATACGCTCACCGGTACCTATAACGAAACCATTACCGTGCGCGGCAAAGGGTCGAGTTCCCGGCAGTTCACCCTGCAGGGTGATTTCAGCCTCCGCCGCATCAGCAATATCCCGCTCCTCACCGTTGCACCCTGAGTTCTCATCCTCCTCGCTCCCATGAACCCCTTTTCAATTGTCTCTCAACGAAACTCCTCCATGAAGCTACTCCGCCATCGCCCGCTCGCGCTCGCCGTGTTCTGCGCTGCGCTGACCCTGTCGTCCCTGCTCCCATCCGTCCACGCGGCCAACGAGAAACCGCCGGCCAAGATGACGTTCCAGGGATTCCTGACCGCCACCGATGGCACGCCGCTCGGCAACGCAAGTCCGGAGACCAAGGTGGTGCAGTTCAAGATCTATGACGCGTCCACCGGCGGCACCCTGTTGCGCACGGAAGAGCAGACGGTGACCCTCGACAAAGGCCATTTCAGTGTCCTTCTGGGGGAGGGAACGATTTCCGGTACCGTCCCCACGCTCACGGCCATCTTCCAGTCCGCCTCCGCGTCGGACCGTTACCTGGAACTCGTGGTCGACGGCAGCGCGATGACGCCCCGCATCCAGTTTGTCGCCTCGCCCTACGCCTTGCTGGCCGGCAGCGCCAACCAGTTGATCGACACGGCAGGCAACGCGGTCCTGATCCCGACGACTGGCGGCCTCACGGTCACAGGAACGCTCACGGCCACCGTCGGCTTCTCGGGCAATGGTTCTGCGCTGACGGCGCTCAACGGTGCCAACATCACCGACGGCACGATCGTGGACAGCAAGCTGGCCACCATCGCCACGGCCGGGAAGGTAAACGCCAGCGCCATCACGGGTTCGATTGCGGACAGCAAGTTGGCCACCATTACCACCGCAGGTAAGGTCGCCAACTCCGCCACCACCGCCACGTCGGCCAACACGGCCAACGCCATCGTGGCCCGGGATGGTAGCGGCAACTTCTCGGCCGGCACCGTCACGGCGTCCGCGGTCAACGTCAACGGCCTCCCTGCCGTGGCCGCCGATGCCGCCTTCCGAATCGTAGCCGGCTCCGTGAATGAGTCTGGGACGATCACTGCGGGCACCGGATTTACTGTATCAAGGCTGAACACCGGCTACTACCGGGTAAGCATCAACAACTCCTCCACGACACCGTTTGTTACAGCGAGTATAAATGAAAAGGGCCCAGCAACTTTTCCAACTATTGGAAATTCAATCACCTTGGGCAAGGTGGGGGCCGGTGAAATAGATTTTTTCACGTTCCGCAACCTCACAGCGAGCCAATCCGCTTCCGCAGCCGTGCAAATGGCAGATAAGGCATTCCATTTCATTGCGCTGGTTCCCCGCTGAATCCGAGTCCTCACCCGTCTAGCCCGTCCTCATTCGGTCCTTTCCTGAATCTTGCGCGCGGTTCTTCCGAGTGGCCTACGCCGTCCCATACCCCGTTCGGAATCAAAGCCACCTCCATCCCATGCGCTGCCGGTCCCATTGCCCATCGGAAAGCCCGCGTCCCTGCGGTCCAATGATATGATATCCCTTCTCAAAACCTCAGGTGCCGGGTCCGTATTGCGGCGTCTCCCGTTGGCGGCAGCTGCACTTCTGGTCGCGGCCGCGACTGGCTTCTCGGCGGACGTGCCCCAGTTCGATGGCAATGCGCTGAACCATCCCCTCTCGCCCACGAACTATCAGCGCGGCGTGAACCTCCGGTCCAAGCGAGGCGTCCCACTGTCCGCAGTGGCGGGTAATCCTGTCGGATCGGACGGTCGGGGCTTTGTGAATCAGACCCCTCGCCAGTTCCAGTCGGTGTTCTCCGCCGGCGGCGTGGTGCGGCCCGCCTTGGACAAACGCGTGGCGGTGGCCAACTACCAGAACGAGAATGGGGCGAGGCTGCTGGGTCTGCCCATCTCGGGCGGCACGGTCAAGCGGGTGCTCGCCCGGGCCACCCTCGGAGCGCCCTATTATTCGCGATCCAGTTCGTTGAGGTTCGGCCAGATCATTACCCCGCCGGAGTTTGGGATCACCGGCGCAGCGCTCGCCGGGGTCACCCCCGAAATCTATTGGCGGGCGGAGCCTCATACCGCCAACGCCCACGCCAACGACCGGTTCTATTGGAGCCCCCATGCCCGGGCGGTGTTCGCATCACAGGCGGGCCCCATTTCCATCACCTGGCGTCGTACAGACCCGCTGCAGCCGGCACCGGCCGACGGTGCCGCCGGCGCGGCGGCGAATCCTCCCAGGTATGCCCTCGAGGGCGGATTGTATTTCCAGCTCACCAACATCAGCTACGTCGTCTCCGGTTCCTCCGCGAAGCCGGTGAAGACCATCTACTGGACGGAGAATTCCTTCCGTCATCTCGGCAAGCCGGTCGAACTTCCCACGTCCAAGGTGGGCATGCTCGTGGTGGTCACGAACACCGCTTTCCCCGCCCGGACGCCGACGCAGTTTTATGCACCCGGCGAATCTCCGGGTCCCCAGCGGACCGAGGGGACAAACGCCACCGTGGTGGCACTGACGCTCTGGGCGGAGAACGGCTATCTGCATGCCGACAACGCCGAGGGACGGGTCATGGTCGAACTGCTGGGACAACCGGTGGAAGGCGATCGCCGCCAGTGGTTGGGCAGCGAGGTTGTGGACGTCAAAAAGTATCCCACACCCGTCCAGGTGCCTTCCGATCTGGGGGAACGCATCACCCCCAATGTCGACGGGACGAACCCGGACAAGCTGCGGCCGGAACTCGTGGTCCAGTCCACCGACTCCAGGAACATCCTCTACCAGCATGCGGTGGCAGGCGCGGAGGAGTCCGAGTATTTTGCCGCTCGGGAGACATCCGCGCCCAACGAAGCGCTGGTCCACTGGATGCTCGAGGGTGAAGCAGGCCTGCTCTGGCCCGAAACCTTGGCGTCCTATCAGATTGGCTGGCCTACGGCGCCGGACCGCTATGAGCACTACCTGCGGCCAGTGGTCACTTCACCGTCCGAGGCGAGCCGCACACCCGTTCAATTGCCCACCGGAGGTACACCCGCCATCCAGTATCAGGATCCGGTCACGGGGGCGCTCGGTGCGAACCTGGATGGTCAGGGACTCTTTTACACCTATCTCAATGCCGACCTGCCTGTTCACCGCACACTGCTGCGGGTGCAACGGGACAGCGCCGTCGCGTTTGTGCGTGTGCTTTCCTGGCTCGACCAGAATCTGGGCGGCCTGAGAACCGACTACCAGGAGACGCTGGCGGGGCAGCTTGATGGCATCCGGGAGTATTACGGATCCTCGACGGCCGGGCTGACCCTTCAGGGGATCAATGATGGCCCCAATGATTTCACCCGGATCGCCAGTTCCGCCGACGGTCAGAAGCTGGTCGCGGTGACGTCCCGTCAGGCGCTTCCGAACAACGGGGGAACCTCCCGAGGCTATATCTATACCTCGACGAATGGCGGAGCCACCTGGGCCGTGGGTTTCGACAGCGTTGGAAATCGCTTCCCCTCCAGGAATGTGACTCAGGTCGCCATGTCGGCGGACGGCAATACCGTGGCCATTGTGGAGACGACCTTCGGCTTTGTCTTCTATTCCACCAATGTTTTCAGCGCCAGCCGTCCGATATGGCACTCCACCCCTGCCGGGTATCAATGCAAGGATGTGGCCGTCAGCGCGGATGGCACGAAGATCATCGCGGCCTGTGATGCGGGATTGCTTCGGCTCCTGGCCGATGCCAACGGATTCACGGGCAAGAGTTGGGATCTGCACCCGGGTTACGCGGGTAACTATACCGCCGTGGCAGCCAGTGCCGATTTCACCCGGATCGTGGCGGTAGACAATGCGCCTGGATTCCTTTTGAGTACCAATTCGTTGTTTACCTTCACCCTGCCTCCTTTTTACCCCAGCGACGATGGGGGAGCCCCGGTTTTGGCCATGTCTGCGGATGGGCAGAGCATCTGGTTCTCGAACGGCAACAAAGTCTACCGGACCAGTGACTTTGGAGTGAGTTGGCTCACCAATACCGTGCGCGCAGGAGTCACCGACATGGATATGGCCGCCGATGGACGGACTGTCTGGTTGGCGTATGGCGACAACCAGGTGCAACGAATCACCGTCAGCGACTTTACGACGGTCACAAAGACGTTTTCCGAGAGCAACGAGTTGTTTCCCCTCTCCGTGAATGGGATTGCCGTGGTCAGCGGTTCTCCAACCCGTGTTTTTGCCGCTACGCGGAACTCCAAGCTGATCCGCTTCGACTTCTCGGACACGCCTTTTGCGGGCCTGCCGACCACGAGCCGCCCGCTGGTGCTGAGTGCCGCCGTGAAGGTGGGCGACCGGATCAACCCGCCGGCCGGGGAGGCCGATCTGGCCGGCTACATTCCGTATCCGGAAGGACAGTCCTTTGACCCGGACGCGTATCGGAACCCGCTGGTCAGCGGCTTCGCGACGGCGAAACAGGGGGCGATCCTGACCGTCAACGCCATCCCCGGGAAGTCCCCGCTGGAGGTGTGGTGGTTCCGGGAGGGCAAGACCAACGCCGTCCTGCATCCGGTGAACGGGATCGGGCCGGTGTATTGGCCCGCCGTCATCGGGCGGTACACGCCCTCTTACCCGGCCGCGGGTACGACCGACGAGATCGTGTTGGCGAGCAACGCCGGTTCGGGCGGTCTGGACAGCCTCCAGGCCAAGGGCTCGATCTACTACCGGAACACCCCTGGGGAGACGGGCTACAATCCCAACGAGGAGCACGCCCTCATGCTGGGTGGGCAGGCCTACGCCCTGCGCGACGACCTCAACGTGACGACTTCGGGCCCCAGTTATTCCTCCGAACCCTTGGTGCTGCTGAAGTACGTAGCGGCCGATGGACGCCCGGCACTTCGGCCGTTCCTTGTGCGGCGCGAGAAGCCGGAGGCCGGGATCGTGTTTGACTACGTGGTGGAGGCCGGCGGCAACGCCGACCGGGGCGGCGCCGGGAAACCCTTGCAGGCTCCCATGCCACTACCGCTGCTGCCGCCTCCGGTGGCCGGCGACATCAACCTGAACACGGAGAACTCGGCTGGCGCAGGCGACACGCCTCCCGGTTGGAGCAGCGACCCTGCTCTCGTCGCTGAATATGACTCGTTCTGGGCCTCCTATCCCCGTTTCACCTTCCGCGATCGCAAGGAGAACTTCTGGGTCATGCGTGGGGTGCACGGCGGACAGCCGGTGCTCCAGTCGGGAACCTACAACCCGATTTCGAGATCCTGGGCGACGACCCTGCCGGTGGCCACGGCCGTCGTCGGACAGCCCTTCACCAACACCTTCCATGCTTCCCGTATGGAGGATTCGCTCACGCTCACCCTGGTGGGAGCGAACCCGCTTCCGGTCGGTTTGTCGGTGGTGGGGCTGAGCCTGCAGGGAACTCCTGCGCCGGGGCAGGGCGCCTCCACCAACGTGCTGACCTTTGTGCTCACCGATGCGGGCGATCCCACGGTGGCGGTCACCAACACCCTGACCCTGCGCTTGCTGGCCAGTGGCACACCGGTGGCTCAAAGCCCCCTGGTCATGACTTACGGCAGCACGACGCTCGTCGGTCGGCCGCCCTATGTCGCGGAGGTGCCGGTGGCCACCAACAGCTTCTCGATGCAGTTCTACTATCTGACCCAGGAGGGGTTTGCATGGCCGGGCAAGACCGCACCGGCGGTGGGTAGCATCGTGCCTTACATGACTGAAGTGGCTGGGGCGGATCCCACCAGCGCCGCCACCGCGGCGTTGCCCGTCGTCTATCGACCGGTCTGGCCGGGCAATCCGCCCTCGATCCGGTTTGGCGACACGCTGACCAGTCCAAAGGACAACCTGCCGGCCATCCGGGGGCAGACCAGCGTGGAACTGCTGTATCAGCAGTCGCAGGCCTTGGCCTTCGAGGCGGGCGGGGCGAAGCCGACCAACGCCTCCGTCATCCTGCATGACCCGACGCGCCGGAAGACGTTCGATCTGCAGAAGGGCGGGCTGGAGAAGCTCCCCGGGAGCGTGAAGGCCCAGAGTTACCTCGGAAAAGTCTATTTCCCCGACCTGCCGCCCCACCTGGCCAAACGCATCTTCTTTGATACGAGCCTCAGCCAGTTGGGGAGCCTTGTGCTGAAGGGCGAATATCTGGAGCCCGGCCTGGGTCGGCCTTTCCTCCAGCTGAATGTGCTGCGGGGGAATGATCTGTTGGCGGTCCAGAACCTGTGCACGGCGGACGACGATCTGAAAACAGAGTGGGACGCTGCGATCGCCGGTTTGGCGGCCCCGGTCCCTTACTATGTCCGCGATACCACAGCGCCTGGCGGTTATCGCCTGGAGGAAGCGGGGGTGCGCTCTGTGGGTGTAGGTGACCTGGTGGAAGTCGAGTCGGCCTTGGAACCGGTGGACAGCTACGCCCTGAGTGCGACCGGCCCTGGCAGCGGCTACGTGACGCTGGTGGTGGGCAATGGCAGCTCCGCCCAGACGCCGTCGGGTGAACCCGTCACCGTCTATGTGATCAAGACGGCCAATGAGCTCTATCCGGGCGAGGTCAAGGTGATCGCCTCGGACAATCCGTTGAGCGAACTCTCCACCTTCCAGCATTCGCCGGATCTGGCCGGTAAGTTCGACGAGTACGATTACCAGTGGCAGATCGCACCTCCCGTGGATGGCCTGAAGCCGGACGAGGGCAGCGCCGACTGGACCGACCTGGGTGGCCCTGTGGCACCCGACCGCGCCCTGTATGTCCTCGGTGGGGCGGGCGTGCAGGCCCTGTCCGACAACTATATCCGGGTGCGTTACCGCCCGAACGTGTCCTCGCATCCGCTCTATGTCGCCAAGGTCAACGGCGAATGGCCGGCGACCGGTTGGTCGGCGTGGACCAGCGAACTGTCCGAAGGCTGGATCAAACGGGTGTTGGCGGGAATCAACCCGTTCAACCAGCGTGTGACCGACCTGTTCAACAACCAGGTCAACACCGATGCGAACATCCTGACCTCGGCCGGCAAGCGCTGGGAGGGGGACATCGCAC